>RFZH01000104.1 GCA_009920815.1 Paracoccaceae bacterium | reverse complement strand
TACGCGAAATCGGTGGCACAATCGCATCTTTGGAAGGTACGTTTATCAACCAACGTAACCGTATCTTGGGCATTGGCTAAGATTGTCGGTATGATCAAAGGGCGAGGCTTGTTCAAAACAGGCCTCGTCTTTGTTTTATAAAAAACGCACAACACTCACACCGAAAACACAGCAGCATACACATATGGAAACACATATTCGGGCTGCGTGGTATTTAGAAAAATTTCCGTCTTAGGAGAGGACACATGACTGATTTGGCAGCAACACCAAAGGTCGAAAAAATGGGCACACCTGCGGTGATGCCACGTTTATTTGGCTGGTCCATGCTGACGATCCTGGCGGCGTTCTTGATCAATAACATCTTGAATGTTGTTTATGGAACGCCTCAGATCACCCACATCCCCGCATTGGGCATGAACACAGGCGCGTTTGTTACGTTGGGGGTTTACGCCGCCGCATTGATCGCATCCTTCGCGTATGTGCGCGCGACCCCGAACCAAGCGCTGCGTTGGGATGCAAATCAGATACACCAATTCAACTGCTATATTGTACGTGCGCTGTTTTGGAGCGTGTTCTTTGTCGGGATCGCCGACGCCGTTTTAGCCTTTTTGCGGATCGAAAACTTCCTAACATCTTGGTTTAGTGTCGATTTTGCGCGCGAATTCGGGCGCGCAGCGTTTGTTGCGCCATATATCCACGTTCCAATGATCGTTTTGGGTTTTGTCGTCGCTCTGTTTTCACGCACCTTGGGCTTTCATTGGTTGGCAGCGTTGATCGCCGCCGCCGAGCTGGGCATCGTGTTGTCACGCTTTATCTTTTCTTATGAACAGGCCTTCATGGGTGATTTGGTGCGGTATTGGTACGCGGCGCTGTTTCTTTTTGCCTCGGCCTATACGCTATTTGACGAAGGCCACGTGCGCGTCGATATCGTTTTTGCGGGCTTGAACCCACGCACAAAAGGCAAAGTGAACGCAATTGGAACTGTCTTGTTGGGCATGTCCACGGCTTGGGTTATTTTGATCGTTGGCATGTCAGGGCCGACCTCGATGATCAACGCCCCCGTGCGCACATTCGAGGTATCACAATCTGGGAGCGCGGGCATGTACATCAAATATCAAATGGCCGTGTTCATCGGTCTATTTGCCGTGACGATGCTGATACAATTCGTCAGCTATTTCTTTGAGGCGGTTGCAGACAAACGGGAAGAACCCGGTCGCCGCGAAATTTCACCTGTTTCTCACTGAGGTCACCTATGGAACTGTTTTTTCTACTTGTCCTAATTGTGATCATGGCGATCGCTTTGGGGTCGGGCTATCCTGTTGCATTTGCCTTGCCGGGTGCAGCAATCATTACAATCACTCTTGCCGCAGCAGCTGGCTATCTAAGCGCTGGCGATGCGTCGGCCTACTTCCACTCGGGCGGACCTTACGAATGGCTCTCTGCGGGTGTTTTGAACCTGCGCGGCGTCTATTGGGAAGTCGAGAGGGATACGCTGATTGCAATTCCACTGTTCATTTTTATGGGCATCATGTTGCAACGGTCGAAAATCGCCGAAGATCTATTGGTCACTATGGCGCAACTGTTTGGCCCCGTCCCCGGTGGTCTGGGCATTTCAGTCGTCTTTGTGGGCGCACTGTTGGCGGCGACCACGGGAATCGTTGGCGCAACTGTGGTGGCAATGGGCATGATTTCCTTGCCAGCGATGCTGCGCAATAACTATTCCCCATCGTTGGCAACAGGCACAATCGCGGCCTCTGGCACCTTGGGTCAGATCATCCCGCCATCTATCGTATTGATCATTCTGGCCGACCAATTGGCATCCGCCACTGACCAAGCATCCACTGCGCGTAAAGCGTTGTTCAAGGAATCAACCGGTGAATTGCAAATGCCATCGGTATTTGATGTGGGCTCGACATCTGCGGGCGAAATGTTCTTGGGCGCCTTTGTCCCGGGCCTTTTGTTGGTGGCCATCTACATGGTCTACATCCTCGGTTATGCTATTTTGAAACCATCGGCAGCGCCCGCTGTTCCCTATGAAGGCAAATACGACAGCAAATTCCTTGGCCAGGTCCTTTTGACGCTTGTGCCACCACTCGCTTTGATTTTCCTAGTTTTGGGATCGATCATCACAGGTATCGCAACCGTCAACCAAGCGGGCGCCATCGGCGCTGCGGGTGCCTTGATTATGGCAGGGTATCGCCTTGAAGGGGATCACAAACACCCCTTTGCACCAGCGATTACATCGATCATAGGCTTGGGCATCGTGACATTCGCATTGATGAACTATGAAATGAACGTCAAAGCGGCGACCAGTTCAGAGGATTTCACAGGCATCGCAATTGGTGCCGTGGGGACCCTTTTGATTTTGACCGGTGTTATCTGGTCCGCCATTCGCGCCTTTAAAATCGCGGACACGCTGAACGGCGTGATGATGGAAACTGCAAAAACAACAGCATTGGTTTTTGTGATCCTTTTGGGTGCGGCAATGTTGACCGCTGCGTTCCGCGCATTTGGTGGCGAAGAATTGGTCCGCGAGTTTTTGATTTCCCTACCGGGCGGATTCTGGACACAGTTCATTATCGTTATGGCTGTGATTTTTGTTCTGGGCTTTTTCCTAGACTTTATTGAAATCGCCGTAGTCGTTGTGCCAATCGTTGCGCCAATCTTATTGGCGGACCCATCGGCGAACATCACAGCCGTTTGGTTGGGTGTTATGATCGGTTTGAATATCCAAACGTCGTTCTTAACGCCACCTTTTGGGTTTGCCTTGTTTTATTTGCGCGGAGTGGCCCCAGCGACGGTCAAAACCATACAAATGTACAAAGGCGTCGTTGCGTTTATTTCCTTGCAACTTTTGGCTTTGCTGATCGTTGGCCTGTATCCGCCATTGGTGAACTATCTGCCAAACCGGTCAAGCTTTTTGTCCGAATCTGCACCCCCACCACGTAACCCGCGTTTGCAATTCTGTCTGGATCAATTCGTCATGGATGAATTGGCAAACCCAGCCAATAAAACCGTTGCTGCGATAGAACTGGCAAAAGCGATCAACGTTGATGGCATGCCCAAGAACATGGGCAAATTGCTGAAAGCGTCGACACAATCGGCAGATCAAGCGCTAGCGGCCTTGAACGACATCACCGTCGCCGAAGCCGCCGTCGCAGCCGCAGAGCCTGCGTATCGCCCGACCTTGGTGTTTGTGCGCGGATTGGAAAAGCAAATGCGAAACCTGGGCGAGCATCGTGATGCCTTAGAGACCCAGTTCAACCGCATGCAATCAGACGATCCCAAATATGCCGAGACAGAAGCTGAGATCGCAGCACTTAATGCAGAAATTGAAAGCTATAAGGTTCTAATCCCAGCTGACTGGGACGAAAAACATGACACGTTCAAAGTTCTGACAGACAACGCATCCAAAGCGCGCAATGCGTATCGTCGTTTCGCAGATAGAGCTTATGAAGATGCAGCCGTTGCAATGGCAATGCTGGATGGAACCGAAGCCTATCTGAATCTAGAAGGCGCTTTGATGGCACTAAAAGGGGTCATCGAAACCGCTGAATTCGAGATCGCCGAAGAAAACGCCAAAGAATTAGAGCGTGCGTTCCGCGAAATCGAAGGGGCCGACGACGTCAAAAAGGCCCTGGGTGATGCAAAGAAAGCCCTCGGCAAGCGCAATCAAGATCGCGAAGCGGCATTGAAAGCACATGCAAAGGCCGTCAAAGCCTATGAGGGTCAAAAAGAATGGCGCGCACAAGCGGAAACACAGGTTCGTGCCGATTTGACAGCCTATATTGATGGGATCAAGGGTACGATTGGCGCGCGATCACAAGATAGTTTGACCCGTGATCAAGCTTTGTATCTTGCGTCTTGTACCGCGGACCATAAAGATTTGTCTTTGAATTTCTGAGGTCCCGCGCTTATGTTCTAGAAAAGGGCCGCAATGCGGCCCTTTTTTGTTTCGCCTTCGGCGAGGATATTTTAGGACAGAAAATGATATCGATTTTGTGTAAAAAGCATCTTGCCACACCGCGCGTGTCCGGCAACCTTTTTGACGGCGCTTGATTTTTCAGGCAAATTGATTATCTAAAACAGACTGATTTGGGCTGAGATCTGCAATGATTAATTATAGCTTGAAATGTGATAAAGAGCACAGTTTTGATAGCTGGTTTGCATCTGCGGATGCATTCGATAAGTTATTGTCAACCGGCATGATCGCCTGTGTTCATTGCGGATCATCCGATGTGAAAAAAGGCGTTATGGCGCCACGGGTCAACAACAAATCCAAATCCGTCCAAGACAGATCTGCGTCGCATCCGTCACCCGCCGAAATCCAAGCAGAACTTGCAAAATTACGCCAACATGTCGAAGACAATTCCGATTATGTCGGATCAAATTTTGCAACAGAGGCGCGAAAAATGCATTTAGGCGATGCCCCCGAGAGATCGATTTATGGTGAAGCCAAATTAGAGGACGCCAAAGCGTTGATCGACGATGGGATCAGTGTCATGCCCCTGCCCTTTATGACCAAGCGAAAAACCAATTAAACCTGCGTCTATCTGTGCTGTGGCCCTTGATTATATCTTGTATCTGGTCGCGCAAACGCATAAACCCGCCGCAATTCACGAATTAAGGGAAAGCCATGCCCGTTTTAGTCATGAAATTCGGCGGAACATCCGTCGCCACATTGGACCGTATCAAGCGCGCCGCCAAGCGCGTCGCGTTAGAAGTTGCCAAAGGATATGACGTTATTGTCATCGTCTCGGCCATGTCTGGCAAGACGAACGAATTGGTCGGATGGGTCAATGAAACATCGCCGCTGTATGATGCGCGCGAATATGATGCGGTTGTGTCATCGGGCGAAAACGTCACCGCGGGCCTAATGGCGTTGACCTTGCAAGAAATGGATATCCCCGCCCGCAGTTGGCAAGGATGGCAAGTGCCTTTGATCACCTCGTCCGCCCATGCGGCCGCGCGGATCGAAGAGATCCCCAATGACAACATCAACGCAAAATTTGCCGAAGGCATGAAAGTGGCCGTCGTCGCAGGGTTCCAGGGCATTTCAAAAGAAGGCCGGATCACGACCTTGGGTCGTGGTGGATCAGATACCACCGCCGTTGCCTTTGCCGCCGCATTCGATGCGGAACGTTGTGATATTTATACGGACGTCGATGGCGTTTACACGACCGATCCGCGCATTTCGGAAAAAGCCCGCAAGCTGGATAAGATCAGCTTTGAGGAAATGCTAGAATTGGCCTCGCTTGGGGCAAAAGTGCTGCAAACCCGTTCTGTTGAATTGGCGATGCGCTACAAGGTAAAATTGCGTGTTCTTTCAAGCTTTGAAGAACCATCAGACACCGCAGGCACATTGGTCTGCGCCGAGGAGGAAATCATGGAATCCAACGTTGTTTCGGGCATTGCCTATTCCCGTGATGAAGCAAAAATGACCCTCGTGTCGGTCGAAGACCGCCCGGGTATTGCCGCAGCAATTTTCGGCCCGCTGTCCGATGCTGGCATCAACGTGGATATGATTATCCAAAACATTGGTGAAGATGGTCTAACCGATATGACCTTTTCATGCCCAACTGACCAAGTGCTGCGTGCGCAAAAAGCGTTGAACGCAACAAAAGACAGCGGCGCATTGAAATATGACGAATTGATCGCCGACACCAATGTGGCCAAAATCTCAGCCGTGGGCATTGGCATGCGGTCCCAATCTGGCGTTGCAGCCAAGATGTTTAAGACTCTTTCTGATGAAGGAATAAACATTAAGGTCATTGCGACATCAGAAATCAAGATTTCTGTGTTGATTGATCGAAAATACATGGAACTTGCAGTTCAGGCGTTGCATGATGCTTTTGAATTAGAGAAAGCATCCTAAGGGGGCACATCGCCCATGCCACATAGGTCCGAAAGCGACAGTCGCAAATTATTAGGACGTTTGCGTGACACCATGGCCGAAGAGGCTAAGGGGCAAGAACGTCTTGATAAAATCACCCATTTGATCGCGGACTCAATGGGTACCGAGGTCTGTTCCATCTATCTTTTTCGTGATGAAGAGACGCTAGAACTGTGCGCCACCGAAGGACTTAATCGCGAATCTGTGCATAAAACGCGAATGCGTCTGGGCGAAGGGTTGGTGGGCCAAGTCGCGCGGACCAGTAAACTTGTCAACACGGCTGACGCGCCCTCTGAAAAGGGCTTTCGTTACATGCCAGAAACAGGCGAAGAAATCTATTCGTCCTTTTGCGGGATCCCCATTCAACGTCTTGGGGATACCTTGGGTGTTTTGGTCGTACAGTCAAAAGAGGCCCGAGAATTTTCAGCTGATGAAATCTATGCGCTAGAAGTCGTCGCGATGGTTTTGGCTGAAATGGCCGAGCTGGGTGTTTTTGTCAGTGAAGAAAGCGGGCTGAAAGCGCTACATCAAAGACCGGCACTGTTTCGTGGCACCACCGCACAAGAAGGTGCAGCACAGGGCCAAGTTTGGTTGCATGAACCGCGTGTCGTGGTCACCAACCTTGTGTCCGAGGACCCCGAAAGTGAAAAACAACGCCTAGAAGAGGCGGTAACCACCCTGCGATCATACGTCGATGACATGTTGAAAGACGTGGCAAACGGCAACAAAGAACAAATCGAGGTTCTAGAAGCTTATCGCATGTTTGCAAATTCACGTGGGTGGATGCGTCGGATCGAGACGGATATTGAAACAGGTCTATCTGTTGAAGCAGCCGTCGAGAAAGAACAATCTTCGGCACGTGCGCGCCTGTCCAAAGTCACCGATCCTTATATGCGCGATCGCCTGCACGACCTTGATGATCTGTCAAATCGGTTGCTGCGTATCTTGACAGGGCAAGGCCGCGACACGGGCGCCGCAATGCCCGACAACCCGATTTTAATCGCGCGCAACATCGGCCCTGCGGAATTATTGGACTATGGCCGGTCCCTGCGTGGTATTGTTCTCGAAGAGGGATCTGTTGGCAGCCATGCAACTATCGTTGCACGAGCTTTGGCAATCCCTTTGGTCATTCATGCAAAAAACATTACAACGGAAGCGTTGAATGGCGATCAAATCTTGATTGATGGTGATCAAGCGGTTGTGCATTTACGCCCTGACGAATTGGTTGCAAAAGCATTCCAAGATAAAATTGCAATGGCCACACAAGCCCAGCAAAAATATCAAATGCTGCGCGACAAGCCAGCAACTAGCTTGGACGGCCAAAATGTCGTGCTAAATATGAACGCAGGGTTGATGGCTGATTTGCCCAGCTTAGAAAATTCTGGCGCCGAAGGCGTTGGCCTTTTCAGAACCGAGCTACAGTTTCTTATTCGCACGCAAATGCCAAAGCGCTCTGAGCTGAGTGCACTGTATTCGCGTATATTGGATGCAGCCAAAGGGAAACAGGTGGTGTTTCGCACGCTCGACATCGGTTCGGATAAGGTTCTGCCTTATATGGCGCGGGTCGAGGAACCGAACCCAGCATTGGGCTGGCGTGCGATCCGTGTTGGATTAGACAAACCTGGTGTGCTGCGCATGCAGCTCCAAGCGCTGGTGCGCGCCGCAAATGGTCGCCCGCTCTCGATCATGTTTCCGTTCGTGGCCCAAATTGAAGAATTCGACAAGGCCCGCGCCGAGATGGATGTTGTTCTAGAACGTGAACGCCGTTTAGGTCATCCAATTCCAACGCAACTTGACGTTGGGGCGATGTTGGAAACACCATCCTTGGCATTTGCCCCTAAATCGTTTTTCGAATCTGTTGATTTCATTTCAATCGGTGGCAACGACCTGAAACAGTTCTTTTTCGCGGCAGATCGTGAGAATGAATTGGTCCGCAAAAGGTATGATACCTTAAATTTATCTTTTTTATCTTTTCTTGAGCATATCGTTCAACGGTGTAAAGAATCGAATACGCCGCTGTCTTTTTGTGGCGAAGATGCGGGACGTCCGATCGAGGCAATCTGCCTTGCTGCGCTTGGAATCACGACGCTGTCCATGCGGCCGGCATCTGTAGGACCAGTTAAGCACATGATTTCTAATATTAATTTACACGACATTTACCGTGCAATCGAAACAGCGCGCAGCCTAAATCATCAATCTGCACGCCAAGTTGTACAAGATTACTTGGA
>RFZH01000103.1 GCA_009920815.1 Paracoccaceae bacterium | reverse complement strand
AAAGGCATCGCTGCAAGGTCATTCACCCAAGACAAATGTTTTGGAAGACAAATCGTTTTCAGATCATATTGCGAGATCACATGCGCACGCGCGGCTTGCCCCAACTGTTCACGCAGAGATGGATCGTCAAGAAGGCGCACAACCCGATCAACCAATGTATCCTTGTCAAAGAAAACTGTTAACAGACCTGTTTTTCCATCTTCAATCACTTCGCGGACAGGGGCGGTATCGCCCGCAACAATGGCTGCGCCCGCGCTCATGGATTCAAGCAAGCTCCAGCTTAGGACAAATGGGTATGTTAAATAGACATGCACACGGCATACTTGGATCGTCGACAAAAAGACATCATAGGGGACACGGCCTAAAAAATGAACACGGGCGCAATCCATATCCGGAATCGGGTCGCGCACCTCGTCGATGAAAATCTGTTTCCAGGTTTTCCCCTCTGGCGGTCGCGCCCCATAGCTTACGTCGTCACCCCCCATTAATACGACTTGTGCCTTTGGCCGCACACGCAATAGTCGCGGAAGCGCACGCATAAAGATATGATATCCGCGGTAGGGTTCTAAATTTCGATTGATGAATGTAATGACCTCGTCCTGGCGCGACATCGAAAGCGAGTCATTGATTTTTAAAACTGCATTTTCATTTGGGCAAACCAAATCCGTGTCAATTCCGTAATGCAGCACCGTAATTTTATCACGAAAGATATCTGGAAATGTGTCCGCTTGGAAATGGGTTGGGCTGAGCCCAACTTCGGCGATATCAAAATGCAAGGCATTATTCAAATTGCGCAAACGCAAACGCAGTGTGTCTTTATCTCTGGCAGTTTGGTCAAATTCTGGATCAAATCCGGTGTGCGGATATGATGCCCGATGATATAATTCGCAATATAAACCAATGCGCGCATGCGGCCAAACATCTTTCAAAAACATACTTTCACCCCATCCATGATGCGCAAGAATAACGTCGGGATTAAATCCTCGATCGCGCAATTCTATTGCGGCATCATAGCATGCTTCTCCGCGAATAACTTTCGTTTCAAGATCTAATAGCCAAGGATGGCCTGCCTTTCCGTTTCCACGACTGATCTTGTAAGGCAGAACATCAACCCCTTTCCAGCGTGCTGGCTTTGTTACCTTTGGAGTTAGGGCGACCACTTGATCCCCACGGGCGGCCAGTGCAGGGCCAAGATGTTTATATTGGCCTGGAAAGTTTTGGTGGATTAATAAAATTCGCATGTGAATGTAATTCAGAAAAGTCACGTCTTTAGTGGTGATGACACCATATGCAGTGATGTTGCCGGTCTTGTGTCACGTTGTTAAAGCCTGACAGGTGCGCCCTGTTCAAAGTCGCCTGCAAAAATACTCTTGGGGGCGTTCCCCCAAAAATGTATTGCCACGATAGGTTAGCCTCATCCCAATGCACGCACTGGACAACAACACTTTCAGCCTTACGGTGTGCACGAGACTTCCGACAAGCGAACGTTCTGGCGCTTCGATCCCGCCACTTTCTTCTGCAAATGATCTCATAACATACACAAGTTCATTTTCGCTCTCATTTTCAATGAAACTGTCGTTAAGACCTGATCCAATCGACATAAAAGCACCAATCGCAAGCGCGGTGGCGCCAGCCACCAGCACGATCCAATCAACCGAAATTGCACCCGTTTGATCGCTATAAAATCGGCTAAAGGTCGCAAACAGGCGCTTATGTAGAGAGAGAAAGTGAGTCATTTTTGCCCTCGACCTCAAAAGCTTAGGTTATAGCATTTCGCAATAAAACGCTGCGGTGTCAGGGTCATCACCCAAAATATTGTGCCCGTTGTAATTCAACCCACGCCCAAGACATGTATTGAATAGAATGATTTTGACACGAATTGTTCTAGTTAGGTTCCCGATCAGTGACCTCTTTGGCGCCTCAAGATGGCCATTGGTTTCCGCCCAGTGCAAATAAACCATATCGAGTTCATTTTGTTCAGCATCGATTTCAAAAAACTCGGGATCACCAATGCCCATAGAATAACCTACGCCGACTGCCAGAGCAATTACACCCGCTGTTACAACAACCCAGTCCACCGTGATCGCACCAGAGTCATCACTTATAAATTTTTTCAATGAGATCCTCATCGCCCCTAACCTTTTTAACACTTGGCATTCTCCTAAAATGCGCGACACAAGCTTGTTCATGCGACTACGATTGGCTTTTCCTAAGCAGATGTCCATGACGCTAATTTTCTTACTGCGAATGCATTTCGACATCCGTTAACGAATCTAACAGTGCACAAAAGTTATGGGGAAATTTTGGGCGAATTGTGAAAGAATTAAGGCAGCGCTGTTTTTGGCGTAAATCTTAGCGCTTGGCACTGGACCCTGTCGCAGCAGTCGCGTATCACTGACGCCGACTGTTTATTACAAGGAAAACACGATGTCGCGCTATACCGCAGCAGAGATCGAAAGCAAATGGCAGGCCGCTTGGGACCAAGCAGGCGTCTTTACCGCCAAACGCGATGCGAGCAAACCAAAGTACTATGTCCTAGAGATGTTCCCCTATCCGTCGGGCCGCATTCATATGGGGCACGTTCGAAACTATACAATGGGCGATGTGGTTGCGCGTTATAAAATGTCGACAGGCCATAACGTCTTGCATCCAATGGGTTGGGACGCATTCGGAATGCCTGCCGAAAATGCGGCGATGGCGTCGGGCGGACATCCAAAAGAATGGACCTATAATAATATTGCCGTGATGAAAGGCCAATTAAAACCATTAGGGCTTTCATTCGATTGGTCGCGTGAGTTCGCGACATGTGATCCAGAATATTACGGGCAACAACAGTCCTTGTTCTTGGATTTTCTTGATGCAGGTTTAGTGTATCGTAAAAACGCGGTCGTGAACTGGGATCCAGTCGACATGACTGTTCTTGCAAACGAGCAAGTTGAAAATGGTCGTGGTTGGCGCTCGGGCGCGTTGGTCGAACGAAAAGAACTGACTCAGTGGTTTTTTAAGATTTCTGAACATGCTGATGACCTTTTGGAGGCGATCGAAGGATTGGATAATTGGCCGGCTAAGGTAAAGCTGATGCAATCCAACTGGATCGGCAAATCCCGTGGACTGGAATTTTCGTTTGATGTGATCGTTGCACCAGAAGGGTTTGATAAGGTAACCGTTTACACAACACGCCCTGACACGCTTATGGGGGCGTCATTTGTTGGCATTTCGGCTGATCATCCGCTTGCACGCCATCTAGAAAAACACAATCCAGATATTGCAGCGTTTAACGCAGAATGTCGTCAAATGTCGACATCCGAAGCGGACATGGAAAAAGCCGAGAAAAAAGGCTTTGACACAGGTCTGCGTGTAAAACATCCATTAGATGCGAATTGGGAATTACCGGTTTGGATCGCTAATTTCATCTTAATGGACTATGGCACGGGGGCTGTGTTTGCCTGTCCTGCGCATGATCAACGCGATTTGGACTTTGCCCGAAAATATGACCTGCCAGTCAAAGATACATTCTTTTCACTAGACGATGACACACCCGTCAAAAACATTGCATTTGTCCCACCCAAAACTGAAAAAGTGCGCTGGGTCGACCATTTTGCCGGTCTAGACGTTGCAACAGGTGAAGAAGCGATCAATGCAACCGTTGATTTCGCGGAAAGCAAGGGTTGGGGCACCGGCGTGACGAAATATCGTCTGCGCGATTGGGGTTTGTCACGGCAACGCTATTGGGGATGTCCAATCCCGGTAGTGCATTGTACAGACTGCGGCGTTGTCCCGGAAAAGAAAGAAAACCTGCCTATTCGCTTGCCAGACGATGTTAAATTTGATGTGCCAGGTAACCCATTAGACCGCCATCCGACGTGGCGTGACTGTTCATGCCCAAGCTGCGGCAAACCTGCAAAACGTGAAACCGATACGATGGACACGTTTGTGGATTCGTCTTGGTATTATGCGCGGTTTACATCGCCTCATGCAGAGACGCCGACCAATATGGACGACGTCAAATACTGGATGAATGTTGACCAATATATTGGTGGAATTGAACATGCGATCCTGCACTTGTTGTATTCACGTTTTTTTGCACGTGCGATGCAAATCACAGGTCATTTGCCAGAAAGCGCCATCGAACCATTTAATGCTTTGTTCACACAAGGCATGGTGACACATGCAATCTATAAACGGGATAATCAAGATGGTCGCCCGAGCTATTTCTATCCCGAAGAAGTTGAATTGCGGGATGATAAAGCGTTTTTAATCGCTGATGGTTCCCCAGTCGATATCGTTCCATCTGCAAAAATGTCCAAATCGAAGAACAATGTTGTTGACCCTGTTGCAATCATTGACAGCTTTGGCGCGGATACAGCACGTTGGTTTGTGTTATCCGACAGCCCCCCAGAACGGGACGTGGAATGGACAGCATCTGGCGCAGAAGCATCAGGAAAACATCTTGGTCGTGTTTATCGTATCGCTGCAGAACTGGTGGGCACAAATGACCCAGCCAATGACCACGATAATCCGCTTTTGAAAGAAATGCATAAAACGATCCACGATGTGACACAGGGCCTTGAAAGCTTTGGCTTTAATGCATCGATTGCAAAGCTGTATGCATTTACCAATACACTCGCAAAGTCTAAGGCCGGCAGTGATGCCAAACGCCAGGCCGCGCGAACACTGGCGCAGTTGATGTCGCCGATGACACCACATTTGGCCGAGGAAATTTGGTCCCTTCTAGGCGGTGATGGTCTTGTTATTAACGCACCATGGCCACAACCAGATCCAGCGATGCTTATTGACGATGAAGTAACATTGCCGATCCAAGTCAATGGCAAACGCCGTGCGGAAATTAGTGTGCCAAAAGACATGCCGAAAGAAGAGGTTGAAAAATTGGCCCTAGCACAGGAAACTGTTATCAGGGCCATGGATGGCGCGCCCCCTAAGAAAGTAATTGTCGTCCCTGGACGGATTGTGAATGTTGTTGTATAAACCACAAAAGTGCCTTGCCAAGACCAAAGTCCAAACGGGCTTTGGTTTAAGGCAGGATCATGCCCCTGACCATGAATATCACGGCGGCACCTTATGAAACTGAATGCCCGGGACAGCGTCAGTTTCTTAAAATCTCCAGATAAATCCAGAGCTGGCCTATTGATTTACGGTGCTGATCCGATGCGCGTCGCATTGAAACGCGCGGCATTTTTGAAAAATCTGCTTGGCGAAAATGCCGAAAGCGAAATGCGTTTGGTCAGGTTCAGTGGCGCAGATCTGAAAAAAGATCCGGCAATGCTGCAAGATGGCCTGAAGTCACAGGGCTTCTTTCCGGGGGATCGGGCTGTATTCGTCGAAGATGCCAATGACACGATCGCGCCGATCGTGCTGGATGCGCTTGCGGCATGGGCGCCGGGGGATGCAACCATATTGATCTGCTCTGGTGCGCTCCGGCCGACCTCAGGCCTGCGTAAAGGCTTTGAAGGACACCCAAATGCATTTGCGCTGGCTGTTTACGATGATCCACCCACACGGCAAGAGATCGAAGCAGAGCTGGAAAAAGCGGGCCTAGGCAACATTCCAAATGACGCAATGATGCTCTTGTCCGATTTATCTCGCGACCTTGAACCGGGTGATTTCCGTCAGACCCTGGAGAAACTTGGTCTTTATAAATATGGTGATACATCGCCCTTGAGTATTGAGGATATTGCCGCTTGCGCGCCAACATCCAACGAAGCTGAGCTGGATGATATTCTAAATTGTGTTGCTGCGGGTAAAGTTGAAGATATCGGGCCAATTATGAAGCGGCTAAAATCACAAGGTGTCCAAGCAGTTGCACTGGTGATCGCGGCGACGCGTCATTTCAAAACGCTCTTTACCGTGGCCAGTGATCCGGGCGGCGCAACCGCTGGTATTGGAAAACTTAGGCCACCTGTCTTTGGTCCACGGCGTGACCAAATTCAAAGGCAGGCGTCCATATGGGGCGCGCAACGGCTGGGAGATTCTATCAGCATATTAACCGATCTTGACTTGCAGCTTCGCTCGGCCAATCAACATGCGCCAAGTTTAGAATTGGTTGAACGCGCATTTATACGACTCGCTATGCTTAGCCGCCGCTAGGGCAGACCACGCAAACTAAGCCGTTCAATTCAGCCAACAAAAAAGCCGACCATGCAACGCATGATCGGCCCTTTTTTAGTAAGTCAACGTTTATCGATCGGAGTTAAGCCCGATATGACCACCCAACGCCACCATATCTGACAACAGCTTTGCTGCGTCATCGACCGGGCCGGGTTCGTTTGCAAAAACCTCTTTCGCAGTATTCAGGGCCGCACGGGCCTCTGCGATGATTTCATCAAACGTTTCTTGTGTCATCTCATCACGAGGAAGCGCCTTTTCTGCCAAGACAGAAAGACCTTCGCCGATCTCAGCAAAACCGCCCGTTACAACATATTCCTTCGCACCTTCGGTGCTTTCGACCCGAAGGATACCTGGGCGAATCGTCGTAATCAGCGGCGCGTGACCTGGCATTGCGGTCAGGTCACCGTCGGTACCTGGAATTTGAACTGCGCTCACCTCGAGCGTCGCGATGCGACGCTCTGGGCTTACGAGATCAAATTGCATTGTATTTGCCATTTTGGCCTCCTTTAGGCCGCTTCAGCAGCCATTTTTTCGGCTTTTGCGATCACTTCATCAATGCCGCCAACCATATAGAAGGCGCCTTCTGGCAAGTGGTCGTATTCGCCGGCAACAACCGCTTTGAA
This sequence comes from Paracoccaceae bacterium, assembly GCA_009920815.1. Classification (GTDB taxonomy): domain Bacteria; phylum Pseudomonadota; class Alphaproteobacteria; order Rhodobacterales; family Rhodobacteraceae; genus CAJXSD01. Next base: position 1,394 of record RFZH01000103.1, on the reverse strand, counting down.
CGACGAAATTGTGTCTTCCAATGGAACCTGAACACCGTCAGAACCTGTGAAAACTTTCGCAACGTCGAATGGTTGTGACAAGAAGCGTTGAATTTTACGTGCACGCGCAACTGTCAGTTTGTCTTCTTCTGACAATTCGTCCATGCCCAAAATTGCGATGATATCCTGAAGCGATTTATAACGCTGCAGAATGTTCTGAACCGAACGTGCTACGCCATAGTGCTCTTCACCAACAACCGCTGGGTCCATCAAACGTGAAGATGAGTCAAGCGGGTCAACGGCAGGATAAATACCCAATTCCGAAATCGCACGTGACAAAACTGTCGTCGCGTCCAAGTGGGCAAAGGTTGTTGCAGGCGCAGGGTCGGTCAAGTCGTCCGCAGGAACATAAACCGCTTGGATCGATGTAATCGAACCGTTTTTGGTAGATGTAATGCGTTCTTGCATCGCGCCCATGTCTGTCGCCAATGTTGGTTGGTAACCCACAGCAGATGGGATACGACCCAACAGCGCAGACACCTCGGAACCCGCTTGGGTAAAGCGGAAAATGTTATCAACAAAGAACAAAACGTCTGTACCAGATTGGTCACGGAATTGTTCCGCCAATGTCAGACCCGTCAAAGCAACGCGTGCACGCGCACCGGGAGGTTCGTTCATCTGACCATAGACCAAGGCCACTTGTGACTCTTCTAGGTTGTCTGGCTTAATAACATTCGATTCAATCATCTCGTGGTAAAGGTCGTTGCCCTCACGCGTACGTTCACCAACGCCCGCGAAAACCGAGAAGCCTGAGTGCACTTTTGCGATGTTGTTGATCAATTCCATGATCAAAACGGTTTTACCAACGCCGGCACCGCCGAACAGACCAATTTTACCACCTTTTGAATAAGGCGCCAAAAGGTCGATAACCTTGATACCTGTTACCAAGATTTCTGACTCAGTTGATTGTTCGCTGAATTCAGGTGCTGGTTGGTGGATTGAACGATATTCGTCAGCGTTCACAGGACCTTTTTCGTCCACAGGTTCACCAACAACGTTCAAAATACGGCCCAATGTGGCGTTGCCAACTGGAACCGAGATTGGCGCGCCTGTGTCTACGACAGCTTGGCCACGAACCAAACCTTCAGATGCGTCCATCGCGATTGTACGAACAGTGTTTTCACCAAGGTGCTGGGCAACTTCCAGAACCAGTTTTTTACCGTTATTTTCGGTGGTTAATGCGTTGAGGATCTCTGGCAGGTGATCATCGAACTGCACGTCCACAACGGCGCCGATCACCTGAGTGATTTTGCCTTTTGCGTTTGCCATGTTTTCGTCTCCGGTTCTTAGAGCGCTTCAGCGCCCGAGATAATTTCAATAAGCTCGTTGGTAATAACAGCCTGACGTGAACGGTT
>RFZH01000102.1 GCA_009920815.1 Paracoccaceae bacterium | reverse complement strand
CAGCCTGTTTTAAGATATCTGGATTGACATAGGTCATTAAACTGGTTGGATCATAGCGGCTGACGCCAATGCTGATGGTGACGGATCCTGTGATCGCATCCAATTGCATTTTTCGGACCAGTTGGCACAGTCGATCGGCCAATCGTTTTGCATCGCGTTCTTTTATATCTGGCAAAAGTATCACGAATTCTTCGCCGCCCATGCGGGCCACCAGGTCTGATGCGCGCACGGCCGATTTTAATGTATCTGCGACGGCGATCAAAACCTGATCACCTGCGAAATGACCAAAAGTATCATTGACCGCTTTGAAATGGTCTATGTCGATCATTAACGCGGTAACGGAACCGTTTTTGGTTTGCGCAACTTTGCATAAATGCTGGATATGTGTCATGGCATAGCGACGATTGAATAGTCCCGTCAAAGTATCCGTCACCGCTGCGTATAACCCAATCTGATTAGATTGGCGCAGCGCAGCATTCGTATCTTTTGCAGTCCATTGCAGTGTAATGCGGTGCTGGATCTCGGCGCTTGTGGCGGTATCCACAAAAACATCATCCGCGCCTAGTTCCAGTGCCTCATAAGCTTTGTCCAGCCGATCGGCCGCGTACATACACAAAATGGCGGCATAACGCGTGTTCGGATGCGCACGAAGGTCCAATAGAATATTCGGGGCTTGATCCGTCGTGGACAGGTCAAAATCAAATAACACTGCATCAATATTGCGCTCGGACAGGAGCGATTGAAAATCTTCACGCGATTTTGCCCGAAACATAAAGGGCAGGGTGGTTGTATCCACCTGTGCCAGCGCGCGTGGCAACGCACCGGTACGTGTCACCACAAAACATGTTTTTTTATGGGCAAAAACATCAGGGCTTTCATTAAATCCCAATGCCCGATTCGTGCCTTCACGTAATTTTAATTCGCGCGATGCATGGCGGCGTCTGATCATAGCACGGATGCGTGCGATCAACTCTCGGTCCTGAAATGGGGTTCTAAGTGCGTCTTCTGCGGTGTTTCCTAAGATTGTGGATAGGTCCTGCTTGGGGTCACATAGGGCCAGAATGGGCAATGTTTCATACGCTATTGATGTATTTCTTTCCACATGGCTGCGGGTGTCCAAGATACAATCGTATTGGTCTGGATCTGTTGTCATCAGCTGCGCAGAGGGCGTGACATTGAACAATGCGTGTTGCAAACGGTCCCGCAACGCATTTCGTGCTGGCCCATCGTCCCCAATCAAAAGTACATGTCCCGACACAGTTGTCGCCTTTTTGGTTGCAAGTTTGTTTAAATTTTACTGAATTGGGTTAACAAAACCTTTCCAAGGGGAAAAAATAATGATCTCACGCGATGTCGCGGAACGATATGCCTTGTCTGTTTTGACATGGTTGGTTGGCCAAGAAGATTTGATTGGCCTTTTTATGGGGGCCAGCGGCGCAAGCGTAGAAGACTTGAAACAAGGCGCAGGATCGCCCGAATTTTTGGGTGCGGTGCTGGATTTTGTGTTAATGGATGATCAGTGGGTGATACGCTTTGCCCAAGAGAATAATGAAAAACCTGACCTGATGATGAAAGCACGGGCGGTATTACCAGGCGGCGAGGCAGTGCATTGGACATGACACAACGGTTGGATTTAGATGCCATTATTTTTGACAAAGATGGCACGTTGTTTGATTTTGGAACCACATGGAATGTCTTTGGCGGTCGCTTGATCATGGCCTTGGCCGAAGGGGATCGGGATTTGGAACACCGATTGGCCATCGCCACGCATTATGATTTGGAAACGCAATCCTATTTACCGTCGTCCCCCGTGATTGCAGGGACAAACCGTGAAGCGGCCGAATTGTTTCACAGCGAATTGCCTGGTTATACGATCGAAGAATTAGAAAAAACATTGATGCAAATGGCGCTTAATCTGCCGCAGGCCGAAGTTGTTCCTTTGCGGCGCTATTTTGAACGTCTGCGCGCAGCGGGCTTAAAGGTCGCAGTGATGACCAATGACACCGAACGCGCGGCGCGTGCGCATATGGAACGCGCGAATTGTTTAGATGTTGTGGATTTCATTGTCGGATTTGACAGCGGGTTTGGGGCAAAGCCCACTCCGGATCCCCTGTGGGCCTGTGCACGCCATGTTGGCGTATCACCTGAGCGTTGCGCAATGGTGGGTGACAGCACCCATGATTTGGTGGCAGGGCGTGCCGCCGGCATGCTGGCAATCGGTGTGCTTACGGGGATGGCTGTGCGGTCTGATCTGGATCCATATGCGGATTTGGTTTTGAATGACATTGGTGAAATTCCCGCGCTGTTATCGGTTTCGTAATCGCTGCGCCCAAATGCGACCAAATCCGTCGGGAATCGACAGGATTGGACGTAATTCCTAGGCTTTGCTTGTGGCAAGGAACAAGGAGCGATCAATGTCAGACTTAGCCACAAAACGTCGTCGCAGCGGTGGACGCGCGGGCAACACTTCGCGGCGTGGGACCGCCGTAATCGATCAAATGCCATGGCGTTTACCGGTGAATCTGGATCGCCCGATTGAACCCTTAACGCCCGAAGGCGTGATGGCAGTTCACAACGGAGCGATGTCAATCCTAGAGAATATTGGCATCGAAATTCTAAACCACGAAGCGTTGGATGTATTCCGAAAAGCAGGCTGCACCATAAATGGTGAAAACGTGCGCATGGGGCGCGACTTTGTGATGGAAATGATCGCAAAAGCGCCTGCGCAATTTGAAATCACGCCACGCAATTCTGATCGCAAGCTGATCGTCGGTGGTGAGTATATTCTGTTTGGCAACGTATCCTCGCCGCCCAATTACTGGGATATGTCCTTGGGTCGCAAAGTGCCAGGCACGCGTGAAATGTGTCGCGATTTGTTAAAGCTTAGCCAGTATTTCAACTGTATCCATTTTGTTGGCGGATATCCGGTTGAACCTGTCGATCTTCATGCAAGCATTCGCCATCTTGATGTTTTGTATGACAAGCTGACGCTGACAGATAAGGTCGCCCACGCCTATAGTCTTGGCGCGGAACGTGTGGACGATGTGATGGAAATGGTACGCATCGCGGGCGGTCACACGCACGAGGAATTCGAAGAAGGTCCAAAGATGTATACCAACATCAATTCGACCTCGCCATTGAAACATGACATCCCGATGTTGGACGGTTGGATGCGGCTTGCCCGCCGCAATCAAGCCCTGATTGTCACGCCCTTTACCTTGGCCGGCGCGATGGCGCCTGTGACCATGGCAGGTGCGGTGGCGCAATCCTTGGCCGAAGGATTGATTGCGGTCGTCTTGGCCCAGCTGATCCGCCCGGGCGTTGCTTGCGCCATCGGGACGTTTACGTCAAACGTTGATATGAAATCGGGCGCGCCTGCGTTTGGCACACCTGAATATATGCGCGCCACCCAAATGACGGGCCAATTGGCGCGGTTTTATAACCTGCCCATGCGGTCCTCGGGCGTATGTGCGGCCAACGTGCCGGATGGTCAGGCGATGTGGGAAACATCAAATTCGCTGTGGGCGGCGGTGCAGTCGGGTACGCATTTGGTCTATCACGCAGCCGGTTGGTTAGAGGGAGGTTTGATCGCAAGCCCCGAAAAATTCGTAATGGATTGCGAAGTCTTGCAGCAAATCCAACGTTATATGGAACCCGAAATTATTGGTACCGGTCCTGATGATATCGCCTTGGATGCAATCGCCGAGGTTGGGCCAAATGGCCATTTCTTTGGTATCCAGCACACTCAAGATCGCTATGAAACCGCGTTTTATCAACCGTTCCTGTCGGATTGGAAAAACTACGAAGCATGGGAGGCGGGCGGTGCTGTATGGACGCCAGAACGGGCCCATAGCATTTACAAAAATATTGTGAACAATTTCGAAGCCCCCCCAATGGACGACGCCATCCATGAGGAATTGAAAGACTTTGTGGAACGCCGCAAGGCCGAAGGCGGCGCGCCGACAGATTTCTAATCTGTTCATCAATTCGTAAAACTTTTGCGCGACACCTAGCATCAGGAGGATCCCTGTATGCTGGGTGTTGTGAACAAAGCGATCGAAGAATTTGTCATCACGGTCCATGGTGGTGCAGTGTGGCAAGAGGTATTGCGTGACATCGGCACGCCTGGGTTTCGATTTGAACCAATGTTGATGTATGAGGATGAAAAATCCTATGCTCTGATCCGTGCGCTTTCAAAACGGTTATCAAAACCTCAGCAGGACATCCTTGACGATATCGGCACATATTTGGTCACGCCCCCAAACGGCGGCGCATTGCGTCGATTGCTGCGATTTTCGGGCAGTAACTTTGACGATTTTTTGTTTTCGCTTGATGATCTAAATGATCGTGTCGATCTTGCTTTGCCTGATTTACAGCTGCCGCAAATTATGGTCATCCCGCAAACAATTGATCGTGTTCACGTTCGGGTGTCACAGACGTGGTCAGGCTTTGCCTATGTATTGCAAGGGCTTTTGCGTGCGATGGCTGATGATTACGGAACCTTGGTGTTTTTGGATGTGCGGCGCGATATCACCGACAGCGCGTGTATCGAAGTTATTTTGATAGAGAACAACTTTAGTGCTGGCATTGATTTTGACATGGTCGGGGGTGCCAGATGAACACAATTTTAGACGCCATATGCCCCTGTCATTTGGTGGTGAATGAGTTTGGCGAAATTGAACATCTGGGTCCAGGTTTGCGCAAGCTTTTGAAACAGGAAAAATGCCTTTATGAAAATTTGTTCGCGGTGTTTGATCTGACACGCCCTGCGGGGCTGAAATCTATTCAAAATGTATTGGATTATACGGGGCGGACCATCATTATGCATTTGCGCAAAGCTCCCGATATCAAACTTCGGGCCATTGCAGTACTGGATCCGCAGTCAAACAACATTGTGATGAACCTTGGGTTTGTCATCGGTGTCCAAAATGCAATCCGTAAGTTTGGTCTTACAATGAAAGATTTTGCACCCACGGATTTGGTGCCCGAGATGCTTTACCTGATCGAAGCAAACCAAGCGACAATGTCCGCATCCAAACGATTGACGCTGCGCCTGCAGGGGGCCAAGGCATTGGCCGAAGAGTAGGCGTTCACAGATACATTGACAGGGTTGAAAAACCGTTGCGCGTTTGAGGTGATGTTAAAGCATATGCACGCCACGCAAGAACCGTTTTCCTTGGTGATGATGGACTTAGATCGGTTCAAATATGTCAATGACACCTTTGGGCATGCAGCAGGTGACGCCGTGCTGTGCGCGGTGGCAGATGTCCTGCGCCGAGAAACCCGACAAAATGATATTTTGGTGCGCCTTGGTGGCGATGAATTTGTGATGATCCTGCCGCATCTTGTGGATCGTGTCCGTTTGGAACGACTGTGTGATCTGATCATCAAGGGCACCGAGGAGCCGCTGCTGTTTGTTGGGCAGCAATGCCAGATTTCATCCTCTCTTGGGGTCGTCTCTGTCTTTTCCGGGCAGCCGTGGACAGATGCTCAAACTATTGAACAGGCAGATCATGCTGTTTACGCCGCAAAACGCGCTGGGCGGGGGTGCTATCGGTTCGCCTAGTCATGACAGAACGTGAACCGCGGTCCCCCAAGCAGCGCAGGCATTTGCCAATTGATTGGGAAAGGGGCGATCTGTGAAAACGGCATCAACCTCTGACAGCGAAGCGATGCGGGCCGGTGCGCTACGGGCCAGTTTTGAATGGTCTGCGACCAAGAACGTTTTTCGCGAGTGTTGCAAAATGGCTTGGCTTACCGCGACTTCTTGGATGTCGAAATCCAACAGGTCACCGTCATGATCCAGAGCGGAACACCCAATCACGGCAATATCGAATTTAAATTGGCTGATGGTTTGCGTGGCGAGGTTTCCGACCAGACCACCGTCGCTGCGCCTAAGCTGTCCGCCGGTTAGCACGACGGAACAATCGGGGTGGCCAGACAAAATATGCGCGATATTGATGTTGTTTGTGACAACCATCAAATTTCGATGTCGCACCAATTCGCGCGCCACCGCTTCGGTCGAGGTTCCGATGTTCAGGAACAGCGATACATTATCTGGGATTTGTGCGGCACAGGCCTGCGCCATCAAACGTTTCGCGTCACTGTTAAGGGATTGGCGCTCTTCGTAATGGATATTCGCCGTGCTCGACGGTAAAACAGCCCCGCCATGCACGCGCACCAGCTGTCCCGCATCTGCTAAATCGGTCAGATCACGCCTGATCGTTTGCAAAGTTACACCAAAATATTGGGCCAACCCGTCAACGGTTACCTTGCCGTCACGCTGTGCTATTTCTAGAATCTCTGGGTACCGCAAGGTTTGTGACATCTGCTTTGCTTTCGGTTTATGTTCGTTTTTATTCGCTTGCGCTGCTGGTCATGCAGATGCTTGATGCAATTTCCTGCAGCAGAAAAGAAATAAATGCAAGTTCAATCATGAATGCGCAAATATAATTTGAAAAACATTGTTTTCGGCTTGCTAAGCGAATAAATAAGAATAAATAAGAAAAAAATCGAAAAATTATTGGGTGAAGATAAATCGAAATGCCAAAGGTTTCAGATCTGTTTGTCATAGGTGGTGGTGTTAACGGATGCGGCATCGCACGGGATGCGATAGGGCGTGGATTATCGGTAACCCTTGCTGAAATGAACGATATCGGTGGGGCCACATCATCGGCGTCAACCAAGCTTTTTCATGGGGGCCTGCGCTATTTAGAGTATTTTGAGTTTCGTCTCGTTCGGGAGGCATTGATCGAACGCGAAATACTGTTAAAAAATATGCCCCATATCAGCTGGCCCATGCGATTTGTTTTGCCGCTAAGTTCAGAGATGCGCTTTGACAATACGACGCCAACTTCACGTCTTTTGGCGCGCGTTTTACCATGGCTTCGGGGGCGCAGACCGGATTGGTTAATTCGTCTTGGTCTGTTTCTATATGATCATATGGGGGGTCGCCAGATATTGCCTGCGACACGCACGATGACATTGGCGGGCACCCGCGAGGGGGCGCCGCTTAAGGATAAGTTTGTCAAAGCCTATGAATATTCGGATTGTTGGGTCGAAGATTCACGGTTGGTCGCGTTGAATGCGCGCGATGCCCACATGCGCGGCGCGCAGATCTTAACGCGCACCAAAGTTATCTCTGCCGAGGTTAAAGATGGCATTTGGCATATTCTTACCCAAGATGTTCAAACGGGCGTTCAATGTACGTATCTCGCGCGGATGCTTGTCAACGCTGCCGGCCCTTGGGTTGGTGATGTGATAAAATCCGCCTTGCGCCAGAATACAAACGACGCGGTACGTTTGGTGCGAGGTAGTCACATCGTGACCAAACGGATCTATGATCACGAAAAATGTTATTTCTTCCAGGGCCAAGATGGCCGGATCATTTTCGCAATTCCCTATGAAACTGATTTCACGCTTATTGGGACCACCGATGCCGATCATTCGGACCCGTCCATCGCCCCAGTGTGCAGCGCACAGGAACAGGCCTATTTGTTGAATTTTGCAAACGCATATTTCAAGACCACGCTAACGGATAACGATATCGTTTGGCGGTATTCAGGGGTAAGGCCGCTTTTTGACGAGGGGGCTGAAAACGCAAGCTCTGCCAGCCGTGATTATACGCTCAAACTGGATAGGTCCTTGGGGGCGCCGGTGTTGAACGTTTTTGGGGGCAAAATCACAACCTATCGCCGATTGGCAAATAGCGCGTTGGACCAGATTCAGGCCGAACTGTCGCACGATGGGACACCTTGGACACATGATGCCGCGTTGCCGGGCGGTGCGTTCCCGGTGACTGAGGTGGATCAACAGATTGATAGATTGCGTGAAACCTATCCGTTTTTGGACAACGCTTGGGCCAAGCGATTGATCCGCGCATATGGTACAGACGCGCATAATGTCTTGGGTGACGCAAGATCCGCCCAAGACCTGGGCCTTTCGTTTGGTGCATCCCTGTCAGAGCGTGAAGTGCGTTGGTTGATGACACATGAATTTGCGCGCACTGCAGATGATGTTTTGTGGCGCCGCAGCAAGCTTGGCCTTCGGTTGTCTCAGGTCCAGCGCGATGAACTGGCGGCTTGGATGAAACATGCAAAGACTGATCAAGCGGCCTAGGACCCAAACCGCATTGGCGTATTAACCATTCCTGTGCCGG
>RFZH01000101.1 GCA_009920815.1 Paracoccaceae bacterium | reverse complement strand
CTTTGGGGTGACGATCAATGAATTTTACGGCCAAACCGAATGCAACATGACCGTGTCCAGTTGCCAGCCCTTGTTTGCAAACAAACCCGGCGCGATTGGAAAACCTGTCTTTGGCCATGATGTCCAGATCATAGACGATCACGGCAACCCAACGGACGGCGAAGGTGACATTGCCGTGGCCCGTGGGTCGGCCAGCATGATGATCGAATATTGGAAGCGCCCTGAGGCGACGCAGGACAAGTTTCGCGGTCACTGGATGTTAACAGGGGATCGGGGGCAATGGGTCGATGGCTATATCCAATTCATTGGCCGTGACGATGACGTGATTACCACCGCAGGATATCGCGTCGGCCCCGCCGAGATCGAGGATTGTTTGTTAACTCATCCGGCCGTGGCAACCGTGGGTGTTGTGGGCAAACCCGATCCGTTACGGACCGAAATCATCAAAGCCTATGTCGTGTTAAAATCAGGGGTTGCGCCAAGCGAGGCTTTGCAAAATGAACTTAAGAAATTTGTTCAAGAGCGATCCGCAAAGCATTCATATCCAAGGGAAATTGAATTTTTGGATGCACTGCCAATGACAGTAACTGGCAAGGTGATCCGCAAGGATTTGCGCGCGCGTGCCGCACAAGAGGTGGCGGATGGATAAGTGTCTTATGACCTACGTTAGTTTGGTTTACCAAGCCAATCGCCAGATTGGCCAAGCGCCGACCGCCCCCATGGGCGGCGCTTATTGCGCCACCCGCGGTCGGCTTGTGAAATACACACACGACTTGTCATTTACTGCGCAAAGTAAACATGCATATAGAAAAGGATAGGTGAATGAAACTTACCTCAAAAATCGTTCCCGCATCCGAGGACTTTAAAGCCAATGAACGGCTGAACCTTGCGGCCTTGGAAACGGTGCGTCAGGCGGCACAGGCGGCGGCACAGGGCGGCGGGGAAAAATCCCGCGACCGCCATGTCGCACGCGGAAAAATGTTGCCGCGCGATCGGGTGGCGAACCTGTTGGATGCAGGGTCGCCGTTTCTGGAAATCGGCGCCACGGCGGCGCATGATATGTATGATAACGCGGCGCCAGCTGCCGGTGTAATTGCTGGCGTGGGTCGTGTACACGGACAGGACTGCATGATTGTGTGTAACGACGCGACGGTTAAGGGCGGCACTTACTACCCGATGACAGTCAAAAAGCATCTGCGCGCTCAAGAGATAGCCGAAGAATGTAACCTGCCCTGTATCTACCTTGTCGATAGCGGCGGTGCGAACCTACCCAATCAGGATGAGGTCTTTCCAGATCGTGATCACTTTGGCCGCATTTTCTACAACCAAGCGCGCATGAGCGCGAAAGGCATCCCTCAGATTGCCGTGGTGATGGGGTCATGTACCGCGGGCGGCGCTTATGTGCCGGCCATGTCGGATGTCAGTATCATTGTTAAAGAACAGGGAACTATTTTTCTGGCAGGTCCCCCCTTGGTCAAGGCGGCAACGGGTGAAATTGTCAGCGCCGAAGATTTGGGTGGCGGCGATGTTCATACGCGTCTGTCTGGCGTTGCGGATTATCTGGCCGAAGATGATGCCCACGCTTTGGCACTTGCGCGGCGGGCGGTAAGCCATTTGAACCGGACACGCCCTAGCACGGTATCATGGGCCACACCCGAGGACCCAGCCTATGATCCTGCCGAATTGCTTGGGGTGGTCCCAAATGATTTGCGCAAGCCCTATGACATCCGCGAGGTGATCATGCGTGTAGTCGACGGGTCGCGGTTTGATGAATTCAAACCTAGGTTCGGTGAAACTTTGGTGACGGGCTTTGCTCATGTGATGGGGTGCCCCGTCGGCATCATTGCAAATAACGGTGTTCTATTCTCGGAAGCCGCGCAGAAAGGTGCGCATTTCGTAGAGCTGTGCTCGCAGCGAAAAATTCCATTGGTGTTTTTGCAAAACATCACGGGCTTTATGGTGGGTCGAAAATACGAGAATGAAGGTATCGCACGCCATGGCGCAAAAATGGTCACCGCTGTTGCCACCACCAATGTGCCCAAGATTACCATGTTGATCGGTGGATCCTTTGGGGCAGGGAACTATGGCATGTCAGGACGGGCCTATCAGCCGCGTTTTCTATGGACTTGGCCAAACAGTCGCATTTCCGTCATGGGTGGCGAACAGGCGGCAGGTGTCTTGGCCACAGTGAAACGCGACGGGATTGAGCGTGCTGGTGGCACGTGGAGCGTGCAAGACGAAGCCGAATTCAAACGTCCCACGATTGAGATGTTTGAGCGGCAAAGCCACCCGCTTTATGCATCGGCGCGGCTGTGGGATGATGGGGTGATCGATCCACGTCATACACGCGAAGTTTTGTATTTATCATTGATGGCTGCATTGAATGCCCCCATCGAAGAGACGAAATTTGGTGTGTTTCGGATGTAACGTTTTAGGGTCGCATACTGCGATCAGACAAACAGGGGCACGGATGTCCCCGGGCCGGAACTATTTTTGCAAAGATGAAAGAACGATGAATGGACTATGAGGCGGCGGTGCAAAGGGCAAAAGCATGGTGTGATGCATGGAATGCACGTGATCTGGACGCTGTGATGGATCATTACGCCGAGGATGTCATGGTGTGTTCACCCCTTGTTGTTCAGCGGCTGTGCTATGCTGACGGTTGGTTACGCGGGAAATCTGCATTGCGCGATTACTTTGCTGTCGGCATGGGTAATGATGCGTTGCATTTCGAATTTGAAGATGTCCGTTTGGGGGTTGATGCAATGGTTGTTTTGTACCGTCGCGAAAGCGGTATGCGGGTTAGTGATACGGTTGAAATGAACAAAGCTGGCGAGATCACGCGGATGATCGCATGCTATGCAGGAGGACAGGCGCGTGTTTAAAAAGATATTGATAGCCAATCGTGGTGAAATCGCATGTCGGATTACGAAAACGGCGCATAGGTTAGGTGTTCGTGTCGTGGCGGTGTATTCAGACGCAGATGCGACCGCGCAGCACGTCGTGTTGGCGGACGAGGCGGTTCATATTGGCGCGGCACAGCCTGCGCAAAGTTATCTCTGTGGGGATCGTATTATCCAAGCGGCCTTGGATACCGGCGCGCAGGCCATTCACCCGGGTTATGGGTTTTTGTCAGAAAACCCCGATTTTGTAGATGCAGTTGAGGCGGCGGGCCTTGTCTTTATTGGACCATCTGCGGCGGCCATTCGTGCTATGGGATTAAAGGGTGCGGCAAAATCGTTAATGACAAAGGCGGGCGTGCCTGTCGTGCCGGGGTATCACGGGGATGATCAAACCGACGCGACCCTGCTGCAAGCGGCGTCTGATATTGGGTATCCCGTTTTAATCAAAGCTGTTGCCGGTGGTGGCGGCAAAGGCATGCGCTTGGTCGAGCGGGAAGAGGATTTTTCAGACGCGCTTGCCTCCGCGCGGTCTGAGGCAAAAACAGCGTTTGGCAATTCTGATGTTTTGATCGAAAAATACATCACAGCGCCCCGCCATATTGAGGTTCAGGTTTTTGGCGATGGCGTAGATGCGGTTCATTTGTTCGAACGCGATTGTTCCCTGCAACGTCGCCATCAGAAAGTTATCGAAGAAGCGCCAGCACCAGGCATGACCCAAGAGGTGCGCGCGGCTATGGGTGCTGCAGCCGTTCGTGCGGCCAAGGCGATTTCATACAAAGGTGCTGGCACGATTGAATTCATAGTCGATGGCGCGGGTGGTCTGCGACCTGATGGTTTTTGGTTTATGGAGATGAATACCCGCCTTCAGGTCGAGCACCCGGTGACCGAAGCGATCACAGGCGTGGATCTGGTCGAATGGCAATTGCGCGTGGCGGCGGGTGAGCCGCTGCCGATGCAGCAAGACGATTTGACAATCACCGGGCACGCATTTGAGGCGCGTCTTTATGCAGAAGACGTCCCAGCAGGGTTCTTGCCGGCGACTGGGCGCTTGGCGCATTTGCAATTTGACAAAAGCCTGCGCAATGACAGTGGTGTTACATCGGGCGATGTGATTTCACCCTATTACGATCCGATGATCGCCAAGGTCATTGCCCATGGACCGACACGCGGTGCTGCGTTGCGTATGTTACGACGTGGTTTGGCCAATACCCAAGTGGCCGGGGTTGTCACGAATGTCGGATTTAACATAGCTCTGTGTGACCATGCCGATTTTGCCGCGGGCCGTGTTGATACGGGGTTAATCGGGCGCGATTTGGACCAGTTGATCGCGCCACAATATGATCAGGTCTCAGTTTTGGTATCGGCTGCGTTGGCCATTTCGTGCCCTGTGACCACTGGGTTTGCAGATGGGTTTAGCCAATGGCAAGACGTTCGTCAGACTTATGACCTACAGATCGGGGATGAGGTTGTGCAAATTATGGTCCACTGGTCCGATATGCGAACCAAAGTCTGGATTGGCGACGATGTCCATGTGATCGAAAATGGGCGGTGTTCCACCTGTCGCATTCTGCCGTCCCATCGCGAGGGGGATGGTATTACTGTGTTTGATGAAACTGCGATCAAAGTCATTCGGATCGACCCGTTGAACCGCGCCAGTGACAGCACAGTGAACCAGAACGCAATCATTGCGCCTATGCCGGGTGCCATTCGCGCCGTTTTCGTCGGGCAGGGGGATCAGGTGCGCGCAGGCGACAAGATGATCGTGCTAGAGGCCATGAAAATGGAACATACTCTCATGGCACCTCGCGATGGCGTTATTGCTGATGTCTTTGCGGCACTTGGTGATCAGGTTGAAGTTGGCGCGTGTTTGGTGCAGCTGGATGGGGATGATTAAGCACACGTAACCTCTGGGGGATGTTTCATTCCCCTGTTGTCTTGGGCGCATAATCCACACATGGTTGTGCCATAGTAATTGTGATTGTAGACATAAAAGACAAAGAGAGTTTAAGAACGTGGCTTGACGCGTTCCCTGGAACGGATCGGGAAAAGCGTCAGGTGGCGGTTATTGTCGCGGCACGTGCGGCGGCGCGGGTTTTGCCGAAGGCATGGCTATTTTTTGAATATCACGCTGAGGCACGCAGCCTTGATTTGACCGCCACTCGTATTCTGGGCAGCGTGTGAATATCTGGAGGTGCCGGCCAAATGCCATCTCTAAATATGTGCTATGGCGCGGACGCCATCGCCTTTGCCGCCGCCTCCGACGCGAATCCCTTTTGATTTATTTGGGCTGAAACGGGGCCCAGGTCGCGGCACTGTGTTCATAAATTGAACCAAGCGGTGTCGCCGTTCAAGTGACGCGAATATGCCGCAATGCCGCAAAATTGAGTTTTCTTTGTGCGCAATTGCATACAAACCGTCAAAATAAGGGAAATCGCCCATCTAAAGGGTGAATTATTCAGAAAGAAGAATGTGATTGTCGCGTGTTGACCCCATGCCCGACGAGGAGTAAACCACACCCAAGCCAACAGGATTTGCGGCGGCTGTGCCCCGCAGACATACGAAAGGAGTCATCTGTGCCCGAGATGCTTGGAGAATACCTCCCGATCCTTATTTTCTTGGCCATCGCAATAGGCCTTGGCATTGTTCTAATGCTTGCAGCGGTGATCATTGCCGTTCGCAACCCGGATCCTGAAAAAATTTCAGCGTATGAATGTGGGTTTAACGCATTTGACGATGCGCGGATGAAATTTGATGTTCGGTTTTACCTTGTATCGATTTTGTTCATTATTTTTGACCTCGAGATCGCGTTTTTGTTCCCTTGGGCGGTAGCGTTCAAAGACATCAGCATGATTTCTTTCTGGTCAATGATGGTTTTCTTGGGCGTCCTGACAATTGGGTTCGCATACGAATGGAAAAAGGGAGCACTTGAATGGGAGTGATGACCGGAACCAACACCGCGGGTGTGGATCGCGAAGTTGCGACACAGGCAATCAATCGCGAATTGCAGGACAAGGGATTTCTGCTGACCTCGACCGAGGATATTATTAACTGGGCGCGCACTGGTTCATTGCATTGGATGACCTTTGGTTTGGCCTGCTGTGCGGTTGAAATGATGCATGGCGCGATGGCGCGCTATGACATGGAGCGTTTTGGTACAGCGCCCCGCGCATCCCCCCGTCAATCAGATCTTATGATCGTTGCTGGTACATTGACCAATAAAATGGCGCCAGCGCTGCGTAAGGTCTATGATCAGATGCCAGAACCGCGTTATGTTATTTCGATGGGATCATGTGCCAACGGTGGTGGTTATTACCACTATTCTTATTCTGTTGTGCGCGGTTGTGACCGTATCGTTCCTGTCGACGTTTATGTTCCTGGTTGCCCTCCCACTGCTGAGGCGCTGCTTTACGGGATCATGGCGCTGCAACGTAAAATTCGCCGTACGGGGACACTTGCACGATGACTGAGGCACTACAACAACTTGGCGCGCTTTTAGAAGCAAAGCGCAGCGACTGTGTTCTAAGCTGGGACATTGCGTTTGATGAATTGACCGTGGATGTTGCGCCATCCAACCTGGTCGATTTTGTTGAGTTCTTGAAAAACGACTCAAACTGCAAGTTTTCAACCTTGGTTGATATCACCGCGGTTGACTATCCGGATCGCGCGAAACGTTTTGATGTGGTCTATCACTTTTTGTCGATGTATCAAAACCAGCGTGTGCGTTTACGCGTTTCACTGCGTGAAGATGAAATGGCTGCGTCTATCGTTGATGTACATCCATCTGCCAATTGGTTCGAACGCGAAGTTTTTGACATGTTCGGTATCCTCTTCACAGGTCACCCTGACCTGCGTCGCATTTTGACCGACTATGGTTTCCGCGGCCATCCGCTGCGCAAAGACTTTCCTACGACAGGTTACACCGAAGTGCGCTATGACGAAGCGCAAAAACGCGTGGTCTATGAACCCGTGAAATTGGTACAAGAATATCGTCAGTTTGATTTTATGAGCCCATGGGAAGGTGCGAATTATATCCTTCCTGGTGACGAAAAAGAGGGGGCGAAATAATGGACGGCGGAAAAGGTTTCGAAGACGCCCTAACAGGCGAACAAAAGATCCGCAATTTCAACATCAACTTTGGTCCACAGCACCCTGCGGCCCACGGTGTTTTGCGTCTGGTTCTAGAACTGGATGGTGAAATTGTTGAACGCTGTGATCCGCACATTGGGTTGTTGCACCGCGGTACTGAAAAATTGATGGAAAGCAGAACCTATCTGCAAAACTTGCCATATTTCGACCGTTTGGATTATGTGGCGCCAATGAACCAAGAACATGCTTGGTGTTTGGCCATCGAAAAGCTAACCGGTGTGGAAGTGCCACGTCGTGCGTCATTGATCCGTGTGCTATATTCCGAAATTGGCCGCGTATTGAACCACCTTTTGAACGTGACAACCCAAGCGATGGACGTGGGCGCCTTGACCCCGCCGCTTTGGGGCTTTGAAGAACGTGAAAAGTTGATGGTGTTTTACGAACGCGCGTGCGGTGCACGTCTGCACGCAGCGTATTTCCGTCCAGGCGGTGTTCACCAAGATCTGCCAGATCAATTGGTTGACGACATCGAAGAATGGGCAATTGAATTTCCTGCCAAATTGCAGGACATCGACGATCTGTTGACAGAAAACCGCATCTTTAAACAACGTAACGCCGATATCGGTGTTGTGACCGAAGACGACATTTTGAACTATGGTTTTTCGGGCGTGATGGTACGTGGCTCTGGCCTTGCATGGGATTTGCGTCGTGCGCAACCTTATGAATGCTATGACGAATTTGACTTCCAAATTCCAGTCGGCAAAAACGGCGATTGTTATGATCGTTATTTGGTTCGTATGGCCGAAATGCGTGAATCGGTGAAAATCATTCGTCAGGCGATTGTAAAATTGCGTGAATGTCCGGGTGACATTTTGGCACGTGGAAAACTGACACCGCCAAAGCGCAGCGATATGAAAACATCGATGGAAGCATTGATTCACCACTTCAAACTTTATACCGAAGGGTTCCACGTGCCCGCGGGTGAAGTTTATGCCGCCGTCGAAGCGCCCAAAGGCGAATTTGGCGTGTACTTAGTTGCTGATGGCACCAACAAACCCTACCGCGCGAAACTGCGGGCACCAGGGTACCCACATTTGCAAGCGATGGATCACATGGCCAAAGGTCACCAATTGGCTGACGTTGCCGCGATCATCGGGACAATGGATATCGTATTTGGGGAGATTGACCGCTAATGTTGCGCCGTCTACACCATGAACAACCTGAAAACTTC
>RFZH01000011.1 GCA_009920815.1 Paracoccaceae bacterium | reverse complement strand
CGACCACCCGCACCTGAAACGCTAATAGAGAAAACGAAAATTAGTGGTACAAAAAATTGGGGCTAGACAGGCCTTTCTGTCACGACAATCGGCGGTGTTGTGCGTTCTGGTGAAGAAATATTGCAAATCATTCCTTTGGACGAAGAACTGTTTATCGAGGCAAAGGTGCAACCGCAAAACATTGCGAATGTCCTGCCCGGACAAAAAGCGACTGTTAAGCTGAGTGCATATGACTATACGATCTACGGTGCACTCATGGGGCATGTGGACGTAATTTCAGCGGATACATTCAAAGATGATCGAAGCCGTAATCCAGATGGTGACCCGCATTACAAGGTACGTGTGCGCGTCGATACCAAGGGGTTAACAGACCGACAAGCGCGCATTCAAATTCGTCCTGGCATGCAGGCTCAAGTTGAACTGCATACAGGTGAAAAAACAATTTTGCAGTATTTATTGAAACCACTCTATAAATCGCGCGAAGCGCTGCGCGAACCATAGAACCGTATTTCCCTTTTTCTTTTAGATCTTAGGCGCTATGGCAGGGGAAAAAGGAAATGACATGTCTAATAAATGCGCTTTGTGTGGTTCTGAGAATGCAAGGCATTCGGTTCAAGTCACGCCAAAACCCGTTTCTGTTTCCCTGTGTGATACTTGCACAGAGGGTGTTTCCTCAATGCCTGAGGCAGGGCCACACTGGCAGTGTTTGAATGATGCCATCTGGAGCGAGAATGACGCAACAAAGGTCGTGGCCTATCGCATGTTACACAAATTGCCCCAAGAACAATGGGCGCGCGATTTGCTAGACATTGCATATCTGGATCCAGAACTCGAAGACTGGGCAAAGGAAGATTTATATAATCCGTACCAAACGATTCATCGCGATACGAATGGTGTCGTATTGGCGGCAGGGGACGCTGTTGTCTTGATCAAGGACCTTCCTGTAAAAGGCGCGGGATTTACGGCAAAACGTGGAACAGCCGTGCGCAATATTTCTTTGGTTTCTGATAATGCGGGACACATCGAAGGGCGGGTAAATGGTCAACGGATTGTTATTTTGACCGAGTTTGTGAAGAAATCTTAGCGCGTCGGGTAACTGGAATTTAACGGCGAAAGATCGCATCCAAATGGGCTCTAAACGCGCTGCTTATCGGGATTGGTGAATTGCTTTTTGCGTCCACTTGAACTTGGGCAAAGAAACCTTCGGCAAAAGCGGTGTCTTCGTTATTGCGAAACAGGCCAATATCATAGCGCCAAGATGTTGTCCCTATGTGGGTCACACAAAGTCCAAGATGAATAATATCGGGGTAGCCTGCTTGTGCGTGGTATGAACACCCACTTTCAACAACAAAAAATTGAACTGTTTGATCGTCAAAAAATCCGTGTTCCCGTTGCCAATTGGTAACGGCTGTATCAATCAAAGAATAGTGGATTACATTGTTCATGTGCCCATAGGCATCGTTGTCCATCCACCGTGTGGGGCAGGTTTGAAAATCAAAAAATTCAGATCGTGATCGGGGATGGGCGCGTGCCATGAGGGTTCCTTTTTTTCATAGTTTGAAAAACGTGCCCTCTAAAATCAAGTCTTCGTCTGAAAAAGACGTGGGGTAAATTTATTCTTTGATTGACCACATCGTCACCGCACGCGAAAACACAATCAAATAAGGAGGATTGTAAATGGACATCACATCCAAAACTGTTGCTATTGTAACGGGCGGGGCATCTGGTTTGGGTGCAGCAACCGTCAAAGCATTACGCGAAAAGGGTGCACATGTCACAATTTTCGACATGAACCAAGATCTGGGCGCAGCCTATGCCGCAGAGGTTGGGGCGAATTTTCTGCGGGTCGATGTTGCAAATGCAACAGAGGTGGCAGAAGCCGTTGCTACCGTCGCCGCACCCGCGGGATTACATATTACCGTCAACTGTGCAGGCATCGGGCCAGCAGCCAAAACAGTATCGCGTGGCGAAGCACATCCGCCCGAGATGTTTGCAAAAACAATTGGTGTAAATTTGATAGGGTCGTTCAATGTTGCGTCGCAAGCCGCAACGTGGATGGCAAAGAATGATCCGATCACTGCTGATGGTGGACGTGGCGTGATCATCAATACCGCGTCCGTTGCAGCATATGAGGGACAGATTGGCCAAGTTGCTTATGCGGCGTCAAAGGGCGGTATCGTTGGAATGACCTTGCCGATGGCGCGTGATTTGGCGCAGATCGGCATCCGCGTTGCATCAATCGCACCAGGATTATTTCTAACACCACTATTAGAGTCATTGCCGGAAGAGGTCCAAACATCACTGGGGCAGCAAGTGCCGTTTCCTTCCCGATTGGGTGCGCCTGCGGAATACGCAAAGCTTGTGTGCCACATTGTCGACAATGATATGATTAACGGCGAAACGGTCCGTTTGGACGGCGCTATTCGCATGGCACCACGCTAGACGTTATTGGGCGCGGATCATTCTGAAAAAGGTGGACGCGCCCCAGCCCGCCAAAACGGCGATTATCAGAGACATGATCGCATATAAAAATGGCTGCTCATGGGCCATTGAATATAAAAACTCTTCCAAGCCGACTTTGTAAACGCCAATTTTTGTCGAATATGCCGACACCACTTTTCCACCGCGTGTCAGGAATATGCGTGTGTCATAGTCACCTTCGGTCAGCTGTGCTGGCAGAAAGATACGTGTTTGGAACAGGGTGTCCTGATCCATTTGAACACCGCCTTCGTTGATCGAATAGATGCCGGAATTCTGACGCACCCGAATAAGCGCATTGTTGAAATTTTCAACGTCGCTGACTTTGGTATCAACAGCACGGATTGCTTTCGGGATTGAAATCTTGTGACGCAAGTCCTCTGTTTCGGTCAAAACAGCGTCCCAATTATTTGACGTTGCCACTGCATAAAAACTGGGCGCGGCGTCAACTTGGATCTTGTCACTGTTTGCCCATATCCCAAATTGCCGGGCCATACGCCGAACCTCTAACTGTTCACTTGGGCCGGCAACGGTTACGATCACCTCAAGTGGGTCATCAGGAATAGGTGTTTGACGTTTGACCGCGCCAAAAATTAATATGCTTGATCCGTCAAAATTGGTTGTAATGGCGATGGTGTCGTTGTCCATGCCTAAAACGATTTCTTCTGCGTGCAAGGGGGCTGTCAAAAGCAGGAATATAGCGACAAGAAAATGCATCAGTGCGCCCCTTTAATACGGGCGATATTATATAATTCTGTCGGTTCAATCAGCAAATCCAACGCGATCTTGAAACAAACCAAAAGAACCATAGTCGCCAACAAAATGCGCAGCTGTTCCGCCCGTAGTTTTGCACCAATTTGGGTCCCGAACTGTGCACCGATCACCGCACCTAGCAAAAGCAAGATAGCAAGAACGATATCCACAGTTTGGCTTGTGACGGCGTGCAAGACCGTGGCAAATGCGGTTACAAAGATGATTTGAAACAGTGATGTACCAACAACAACTTTTGTCGGCATATGCAGAATATAGATCATAGCCGGGATCATAATAAACCCACCGCCCACACCCATAATTGCCGACAGTATGCCGACAAATACGCCGATGACCAACGGTGGGAAAACTGAAATATAAAGGCCAGAGGTTCGAAAGCGCATTTTAACGGGCATTGTGTGAACCCAATCACGGCGTCTTATTTTTTTTGCTGGATTCACACCCGCTTTGGAACGTCGCAAAGCACGTAAGCTTTCCACAAACATCAAGCCACCGATCACGCCCAGAAATAACACGTAACACAAGCGCACCATCAGATCGACCTGACCCAATGATTTGAGGTAATTGAACAGCATAACACCAAGCGCGGCGCCAAAGACGCCCCCGATGACCAACACACTGCCCAGCTTTAAATCTACGGTCTTTCGTTGCAAATGCGCGAGCACGCCCGAAATAGAAGATGCCACGATTTGTGTTGATTGCGTGGCCACTGCCACGGCGGGCGGAATGCCCACAAAAAACAAAAGCGGGGTTAAGAGAAACCCACCGCCGACGCCAAACATACCCGACAAAACACCAACGATCCCACCCAGTCCAAGGACCAGGAACATATTCACGGCAACTTCGGCGATGGGTAGATAGATCTGCATGCGCTTTACTATCGCGATTGATTTCGCATTTGCAAGCGAATGCAGGGGGAAACAGCGCGTTTATGCATCATTTCCCCTGCCATAATTAACGTTCTTTTACATAGGGTTCACCGCCAGCGCGAGGCGGTATCGCTTTCCCGACAAAGCCTGCAAGGATAATCACCGTCAAAATATAGGGAAGGGCATCCAGCAGCTGAACTTGAACTTTAAACCCAAAATATCGTTCGATCATGTCAGGGCGCAGGGCAAGCGCCTGCAAAAATCCAAACAGCAAACAGGAATAAAGCGCATACCAAGGCCGCCATTTTGCAAAAATTAACGCGGCCAACGCGATATAGCCGCGCCCTGCGCTCATGTCTTTGACAAACCCTGCCTGCAGTGCAGTTGCCATATACGCTCCGGCAATTCCACAAAGGACACCACAAATGATCACCGCCCAGTATCGCAGAGCGACAACAGAAATTCCCGCCGTATCCACGGCCTCGGGGGCTTCGCCAACTGCGCGTAGGCGCAGGCCAAATCGTGTCCGATACAGCACCCACCATGTCAGTGGGACGCAAGCAAGCGCCAAATATACAAGGATTGAATGCCCTGAAACAAGTTCGCCATAAATAGGGCCGAACACAGGAATACCCGCAAGGGGTTCTAAGAACGGTAAATCCACCGACTCAAATCGTGCGCCGCCGATAAGCGACGGCGTACGGCCGCCTTGTTTGAACCAGCTTTGAGCAACCAAGACTGTCATGCCTGCGGCAAGAAAATTAATCGCCACCCCTGAAATCAGTTGATTTCCGCGAAAGGTTATTGACGCCAAACCGTGCAGAATGGACAGTACAAGCGATGCAGCGATGCCCGCCAAAAGCCCCAACCAAACGGACCCACTGGCATAGGCCACAGCAGCAGAAAAGAACGCAGCCGCCAACATCTTGCCCTCAAGACCGATGTCAAAAATTCCGGCCCGCTCAGAAAACAAACCTGCAAGGCACGCTAACAACAATGGGGTCGACAGGCGCAGGGTTGAGTCAAAGACAGTCAAAAGATCATTGAAGATATCAAACATGCTGTATCACCCCTCTTTCCGACGCAGGGCAAGGAAAATCTTTTCCAATGGCATGCGCACCATGTTGTCCAAGGCACCCGTGAACAAGATGACCAACGCCTGGATCACGACAATCAGTTCACGCGGGATAGAGGTCCATAGGGCCAATTCCGCGCCCCCTTGATACAAGAACCCAAATAGGATTGAGGCTAAGACGACACCAAATGGATGACTGCGCCCCATTAACGCAACAGCGATACCGATAAAGCCAGCACCTTCGGTAGAATTCAGGATCAGCCGTTCACTTTCCCCTAATGTTGTGTTGATGGACATCATCCCTGCAAGGCCACCTGAGATCAGCATCGAAACCACGGTAATTTTTACCGGGTTGATGCCTGCGTATTTTGCGGCGCTTTCAGAATGTCCAAATGCCCGAATGGCATAGCCAAGTTTGGTGCGCCAGATCAAAACCCAAACAAATACCGCCGCCAAAAGCGCGACAATCAAGGTCACGTTAGCGGGGGCTGCTTTTGAAAATTTAATACCTAAGGGCAGCAAAAGTTCGTGTAGAGTTGGCAAATGCGTCGACGCGGGAAAAGCGGCTGTCGCCGGGTCCATAGACGAGGGCGGACGTAAAATATTGACCAAGATATAATTCAACAGAGCTGCCGCAATAAAGTTAAACATAATCGTGGTTATTACGATGTGACTGCCGCGTTTTGCTTGCAAAACTGCTGGGATATAAGCCCATGCCGCGCCCAAGATAGCTGCGCCAAAGGTGCAACCAATTAACGCAAGCGTCCAATGCGGCCATGGAATATACAGCGCAACCAATGCAACGCCCAAGCCCCCCAACATGGCCTGTCCTTCGCCACCGATGTTGAACATGCGCGCGTGAAAGGCCACTGCAACGGCGAGTCCGGTGAACATGAAATTGGTGGCATAGTACAGCGTGTAACCCCACCCATAGGTGGATCCCAATGAACCGCTGACCATCATTTTGACGGCGGCAATGGGATCTTCGCCAATACCTAAAATCACCAAGGCGGATAATATTGCAGCTAGGATCAATGAAATCAAAGGGATCAGAACAACGTCTGCCCAAACTGGCATTTTTTGCATTATGCGGCCCCCTGTGAAATACCTGCCATCATCATGCCCAGTTCCTTTTCACTGGTCTGTGATGGGATACGTTCGCCCATTATATGGCCGTCAAACATCACGGCGATACGATCAGACAACGACATGATTTCGTCCAGCTCGACCGAAACCAATAGGATGGCTTTTCCCTGATCACGCAGTTCGATGATTTGTTTGTGAATGAATTCAATTGCACCGATGTCCACGCCACGCGTTGGTTGACCAATCAAAAGGATGTCGGGGTTTGCTTCGATTTCGCGGGCCACAACGATTTTTTGCTGGTTGCCGCCTGAAAAATTCTTGGCCGACAATTTTGGATTTGGCGGACGCACATCGAAACGTTCCATTTTGTCCTCGGCGTCGCGCAAAATAGCGGCGTTGTTCATCAACATGCCGTTTTGATAGGCGTCGCGCGTGTGATAGCCAAAAGCCACATTTTCCCAAGCGGAAAAATCCATGATCAAGCCTTCGCTTTGTCGATCCTCTGGGACATGGGCGATGCCGATCGCGCGTCGGGCTTGGCCATCTGCATTGGGCCCGCTTAGCGCGATTTCCGCTCCGTTGACCTTGATCGACCCTGTCGCGGTCATATACCCGCCAAGGACTTCTAGTAATTCGGACTGGCCGTTACCCGCAAC
Source organism: Paracoccaceae bacterium (assembly GCA_009920815.1). GTDB lineage: Bacteria > Pseudomonadota > Alphaproteobacteria > Rhodobacterales > Rhodobacteraceae > CAJXSD01. The sequence goes on along the minus strand of RFZH01000011.1, from coordinate 18,266 downwards.
GCCCGCAATGCCCAAAACTTCGCCGGCCCTCAGCGACAAGGAAATTCCTTTGACACGTTCTACACCGGCGTCATCGCGCACGCGCAGATCATGAATTTCCAATACGGGTGCCCCTGGATTTGCAGGTTTCTTGTCAACGCGCAGCAACACTTTGCGCCCAACCATTAATTCGGCCAAATGTTCGGGATTGGTTTCGACGGTCTTAACTGTCGCGGTCATTTCCCCGCGGCGCATGACTGACACGGTGTCGGTGATATCCATGATCTCGCGCAATTTGTGCGTGATCAGGATTATGGTTTTGCCCTCTTCGCGCAGACGCCCCAGTATGCGGAACAGCTGATCTGCCTCTGACGGTGTCAGCACGCCGGTTGGTTCATCCAGGATCAAGATATCAGCCTGACGATACAGAGCCTTTAGGATTTCGACACGTTGCTGATGGCCAACCGACAAATCTTCGATCAACGCATCAGGATCGACGTCTAATTCGTATTCGCGCGCCAAGTCATTCAATGACTTTCGCGCTTTGGATAAGGATGGGCGCAAAAGTGCGCCGTCTTCGGCACCAAGAATAATATTTTCTAAAACACTAAAGTTTTGCACCAATTTGAAATGTTGAAATACCATTCCGATGCCAGCTGCGATGGCCGCTTGGCTATCGGGGATCTGAGTGCGTTTTCCACCAATATAAATTTCGCCTTTATCCGCTTTATAAAACCCATAGAGAATGGACATTAGCGTGGATTTGCCTGCACCATTTTCCCCGATAATCCCATGGATGGTGCCTGGCATGACGCGAATTGAAATATCTTTGTTTGCTTGAACTGGGCCAAAGGCTTTGGAAATGCCACGAAGCTCAATGGCTGGGGCGGCAGTCTCCTGCCGCCCCTTTGTGTCACCACTTGCCATTTTGTTTATTCAACTGGGCAGGTGTTATCTGACATATAGTCGTGAACCGACAGCGCGCCGCTGGCGATTTGATCAGCGGCCGCATCGACTGCTGCTTTCATTTCTGCCGAGACAAGCGCAGCATTGTTATCGTCAAGCGCATAGCCAACGCCGCCGTTCGCCAGACCCATAACGTTAAAGCCTGTTTCTAGCGCGTCACCTTGTGTGAATGCGTCATAAACCGCATTGTCGACGCGTTTCATCATAGATGTAAGGACTTTTCCTGGATGCATATAGTTTTGGTTGCTGTCTACACCAATTGACAAGATGCCTTCGTCTGTAGCAGTTTGCAAAACACCAACGCCTGTGCCGCCCGCAGCTGCGTAAACAACGTCAGCCCCTTGTGAGATTTGCGCTTTGGTCAGCTCGGACCCTTTGACTGGGTCATTCCAAGCTGCAGGTGTCGTTCCTGTCATGTTTTGAATGACGGTTGCATTCGGATTCGCAGCCTTTACGCCTTGGACGTAACCGCATGCAAACTTACGGATCAATGGAATGTCCATGCCACCGATAAAGCCAACGGTGCCAGATTTCGACGCTTGGGCCGCCATCATGCCAACCAAATAAGAACCTTCGTGTTCGTTAAACACGACAGAGCGGACGTTTGGCGCATCAACAACCATATCGATGATTGTGAATTTTGTGTCTGGATAATCGGCTGCAACACCTTCTAGGGCAGATGCAAACGCGAAACCCGCCATAACGATTGGGTTTGCACCTGCTTCGGCAAAGCGACGCAACGCTTGTTCACGTTGTGCTTCGGATTGCAATTCGATTTCGCGGAATGTACCGCCGGTTTCTTCGGCCCAGCGCTGCGCGCCTGTAAATGCCATTTCGTTGAACGATTTATCGAACTTGCCGCCCAAGTCGAAAATCAACGCTGGCTCAGCAATTGCTGCGCCCGCTGTCATTGCCAACGCAGTTGTCGCGCCCAGTACCTTTTTCAGTAAAGTCATTACCTTCTCCCACAGATGGAAAACACAGACTCACTCTGTGTTTATTTATTGATGGTATATTAAGGACAATTTGCACATCAATGGTCAACCTGAATCTAGGTTTTGACCTTACGGAAATTTGATCAACTTTGAAAAAATATTATTATTGCAGGACTTTAGATAGCTAAAGCACTATCCCGTTAAAGGGCTTTGCGCAAAACGAGAGCGTCCTCGCTGTCGCCGTTTTGTGTTTTGTAATATCCCGACCTGCGCCCAATTTCGGTATATCCTGTTGAAAGGTACAAAGCTTGCGCTGCAAGATTTTTTTCGCTGACTTCTAAAATGACAAAGTCTCCACCTCTGGCCTTTGCAGTGTTTTCAAATTGCGATAGCAGGTTTTTGCCGTGGCCGTTTCGGCGCAGCGCGGGACGCGTTATAATTAATAAAAGTTCAGCCACGTCGCAGACAATCGTGCCGATTGCATAGCCCGCGTTTGTTTGCACAATGATCGTCTTTGGGTCATCCAATAGGTCTTGATATTCTTGCTCTGACCACGTTCTTAGGGTCATGCCACTGTTTGCATGTTGGTATGCAAGATCAGCCGCGATCATGATAACCGCTTTGGTGGGATATCACGTGATGGTGCCGCATCGGCTGGCTTAATGTAATACGGGACAGGTTTTTGCACGGGCGCGGCAAAACGTGCAGCGGCGACTTTGGCAATCTGCTGGGCGAGGGTTTCGTCCATAGGACAGGTCAAATGGACCCCATGTGATTGAGATATGGCCTCTGGCGTTGTTAATACACCGCTTGCGGCACCTCGGTCGCTATGCGCCATGTAAATTTGATCGCGGGGCGCGGGAACGGTTGCGATCACAGGGCCGGTGTGTCCGAACCATGTCGCTTCGAAGTTTGTGACGCCAATCGCTGGAATGCCAAGCGCAAGCGCTAAACCGCGTGCAGCCGAAACAGAAATGCGAATACCTGTAAAGTTTCCTGGACCCGTTCCAACGGCAATTGCATCGAGATCGTTGAGTGTAATGTTGGCCTTACCCAAGACCTGATCGATTACATCCATAAGGTTTTCAGCTTGGCCTTTTGCCATGGGTTCATACAAAGTGGTAACAATTTGCCCTCTCAAAAGAACTGCGGCCACGCAATGCGCGGCCGAGGTGTCAAATGCGAGGATAGTGGGATCACAGGCCAACAGGGCGGACCTCTGCGACCTCTGGAATATAATGACGCAGCAAATTTTCGATACCCATTTTAAGGGTCATCGTCGAAGACGGGCACCCTGCACATGCGCCTTTCATCTGAAGGTAAACGATACCTTTTTCAAACCCATGAAAGGTGATGTCGCCACCGTCTTGCGCCACGGCCGGACGGACACGGCTATCCAGCAATTCCTTGATCTGGTTGACGATTTCAGCATCTTCGCTGTCATGATTGTCCCCATGAGCAGCTGCAGTGTCACCGATCAAGGCAGGCTGACCGGATTGGAAATGTTCCATAATCGCGCCCAAGAGCGATGGTTTAATGTGGTCCCATTCAGTTGCATCATCTTTTGTGACGGTCACAAAATCGCGTCCAAGAAACACGCCCGAAACGCCATTGACCGCAAAGATGCGTTTTGCCAATGGGGACGCATCGCAGTCTTGTGCAGTGGGGAAATCGACAGCACCATTTTCCAGCACGGTTTGCCCGGGTAGAAATTTAAGCGTTGCAGGATTTGGGGTTGATTCCGTTTGAATGAACATTTTTACGCTCCGTTGTTAGCGTTAGATATGGAAGTGGTGGCTAAAAATGTCAAGGAACTTAGAGTAATTCTAAACAGATTTTGATCGTTCCAAGAGATCCCAAGAATTGCCAAAACAATCGCGAAACTTGCAAACTTTACCATAAGGTTCATTACGTGGTGTTTCAATAAAATCGACGCCATTATCAGAGTATTTTTGATAATCACCGTCAAAGTCGTCCGTTTGCAAAAACAAAAACACGCGACCACCGGTTTGATTGCCGATGCACTGGCGTTCTGCATCATTTGACGCCTGTGCTAACAAGATGCTGGTTCCGTTGCTCCCGCGCGGACGGATAAGGACCCACCGTTTTTGGGGCGTCAGTGGCGCATCCTCGACCAAGTCAAAGCCAAGCACGCCACAATAGTATTCAATTGCCTGGTCGTAATCAGGAACGACAAGCGCCACGGCATTTAGATGCTGGGTCACGTCAATGCGTCTAGTTGATCTTTTGTCAAATTTCCCGGAACAATCGTGATCGGGCAAGGCAGGGTCCCTGCGTTTTTCGACATCTGACTGACTAAGGGGCCAGGTCCTTTTTTATCGAGGCCTGCGCCCAAAACCAAGATGCCGATTTCTGGGTCAGACTCGATATGCGCCAAAATTTCAGGCACCGGCTCACCTTCACGGATGATCAATTCGGGGTTGATGCCTTGGCGATCACGCATCCATTTTGCGAAAACTTCATAATGGGCTTCGATGCGTTCACGGGCCTCTTGGCGCATAATGTCTCCGACGCCGATCCAGTGATTGAATTCATCTGGTGGGATGACTGAAAGGATGGACACACCTCCGCCTGATTTTTTAGCGCGCATTGCGGCAAATCGCATTGCGTTCAGGCATTCGCGGCTATCATCTAAGACCACTAGAAATTTACGCATATCGCCTCCCAAACGAGCGGACTATCCCGCGGTGCTTAGTTGACTGTAAGGGCGCAGCGCTGTCAAGCGGTCAGATGATCAGCCGGGTTTGCGTTCGCGCAAAAGTTTGTTCAAATCCAAAGGCGCGTTGAACATTTCCAGATTGCCGTGTCCATCAACGGGCCATTCTTCACGGGGCCGATCGCGATACAATTCGACGCCGTTTCCGTCGGGATCGGTGACATAGATCGCTTCGGACACGCCATGATCGGCGGCCCCGTCGATTGTGATACCTGCTTGGACGACCCGATATAACGCGTCTGCCAATTCTGCGCGATCAGGGTATAGGAACGCGGTGTGATATAAACCTGTATGACCTCGTGGCGCGGGTGTGCCGCCTAAGCTTTCCCACGTGTTGAGGCCGATGTGATGATGGTATCCGCCTGCAGACAGGAAGGCAGCTTGGGTGCCATAGCGCTGGGAGACTGCAAAGCCTAACACACCTGAATAAAATGCTATGGACCGATCAAGGTCTGCCACCTTAAGGTGGACATGACCAATCGAGGTTTGGGGATGAACGCTTGTCATAATTAATTCCTTTCGTTGTGAAAAGAATTACATATGTTTTACCACCTATAAACAGGCGTAAACGCAGAAGGACTGTGCAATTTTGCACGCCACATTTTCATACGGCTGTGCAGGCGCATAGAGCGCCCACATGTTTTTATCAGCGCACGAAACCTACGATGTCGTATGCTTGTTTTAAAATCGGGTCTGCGATGTCGCGTGCGCGCTCAGCCCCGCGTGCAAGGATACGGTCCAGTTCAGCGGTTTCCGTCATCAAGCGCGTCATTTCTGATGAAATAGGGGCCAGTTTTTCAACCGCCAAATCAGCCAGAGCGGGTTTGAATTTTCCCCAGCCTGCACCCGCGTATTCAGCAATCACAGCTTCAGATGTTGTATCGCTGAGGGCCGCATAAATATCGACCAAATTGCGCGCTTCGGGGCGGTCTTTTAAGCCGTCTAACGTTTCAGGCAATGCCTCTGGATCAGTTTTCGCTTTCTTGAACTTTTTGGCAATTAGATCGGCATCATCGGTCATGTTGATGCGCTCCATATCACTTTCGCCCGATTTCGACATCTTTTTGGTGCCATCGCGCAGGTTCATGACACGTGTGGCTGGGCCTTCGATAACGGGGATCGTTTCAGGGAAAAAATCCACCTTGTAATCATGATTGAATTTTTGTGCGATATCGCGCGTCAATTCAACATGCTGTTTTTGGTCTTCGCCGACGGGGACGTGGGTCGCATGGTATAACAAAATATCAGCCGCCATTAGGGACGGATAGGCATATAGCCCAAGGCTGACTTTTTCAGCGTTTGACCCAGCTTTGTCTTTGAACTGGGTCATGCGATTCATCCATCCAACACGCGCGACGCAGTTAAACAACCAGCCCAATTCCGCATGTTGTGACACCTGGGATTGATTGAACAGGATCGATTGTTCTGGATCAATACCTGATGCGATGTATCCCGCTGCGACCTCATAGGTGGCTTTGCGCAAATCTTGCGGGTCTTGCCAGACGGTGATTGCGTGTAAATCAACCACACAATAAATCGATTCAAAATCGCCGCCCTGCATATCGACAAAGCGTTTAATCGCACCCAAATAGTTGCCCAAAGTCAGGCCACCCGAAGGTTTGATCCCCGAAAAAACGCGGGGGGTGAATTTTGACTGCTGGTTCTGCGTTTGGACCGCATCCATCATTATTATTCTCCGTCTGGAAGTTTTAATACAAACCGCTTACCCATATAGGGAATTATCGTCAAGCAAGAGGTGACGCCCGTGTCAGACCCTAACCACCAACCCATCGTCAACCCAATGCCACCTGTGGTTATCGCGCTATTTTTGTTTATCGCCGGGATCGAGGCATATTTTGTCCTGGGCACAGTTGGGTTGATTGGTGATCCAAGTGCGATCGGCTGGCGATTAAACGCGATCCAAGAATATGGTTTATCGCCAAACGTGATCCATTGGATGGTCGACAACAACATTTACCCAATTGAACATGTCAAACGTTTGTTAACGTTTTCGTTTGTGAACGGCTCTACCATTTCGGCTGCAGTGGCCATCGCGCTTTTGTTGGCGTTGGGGCGAATGGTCGGATCGATCTTTAGCGCGGTGTCACTTTTGGTTGTGTATTTCGGGGCTGCAGTTGGTGGGGCGGTGGTGTTTGCCTATGCCGCCCCTCAGAATGAATGGCTTTTTGGGTCCTATGTGGGGGTATATGGACTGATTGGTGCGTATTCCTATATCAATTGGTTGGTCTTGCGTGCAGAGCACGCGCCACAATATCGTGCTTTTTCGTTGATTGCCATGTTAATGGGCGTTCAGCTTTTGTTTGGTATGTTTTTTAGCGTTGGCTATACGTGGATTGCTGATTTGGCCGCTTTCGCCGTAGGCTTCGTGTTGTCGTTCCTTGTGGCGCCAGGCGGGATAATGCGCCTCTTACGTGCACTGCGTCGCGATTAATTACGGCGCGAAAGCGCGCGGCGAAGTTCCCCCATCCGGACCGCTCCAAATTTTTGTGCCAAGACCGCATAGATCAACATTCCGCTGACGGTCAGGCCAACAGCGTAAATGACCCTGAGCACCGTTGTCGATATCATCGGCCCCAGCCATAATGTGACGGTCCATAAAATGACTGCCATCGTAATCGACGCCCCTGCGGCGCGCCAAATCCGAGAGGCGACCGAGTTTTCTAAAATCGCCACCTGCCCAAATTTGCGCGATGCTACAACCAACATACCGACCATTGCCCAAGCGGAAATCGTGGTTGCAATTGGTGCTGAAATCCAGCCCAACCACGGCATCAGACCGATGGCCAACACAGCATTGATAAGCATTGAAATCAATGCAAATCGGAATGGAGTTTTGGTATCTTCGTTTGCGAAAAACACAGGTTGGATCAGTTTTTGCCAGTTGAATGCTGGCAATCCTAAGCCATAGATTGCAGTTGCCAAACCAATGGCCAAAATATCGTCACGCCCGGTTGCTCCGTGTTCGAACAGGGCCGAGGCCAAAGGCACTGGAATGGCGATCAATGCCGCGGCGGCAGGCAGCGATAGGATCATCGAAATTTCGGCGGCACGGTTATAGGCGGTGGCTGATCCGCTATGATCCCCAGCCTTTAAGCGTCGTGAAAGTTCGGGCAACAAAACGATCCCGATACCTATGCTAACCACCCCTAACGGCAGCTGATACAATCTATCTGCACCATAAAGCCAACTGATGGCCCCAGTGGTTTGGGATGAAACCAATTGCCCGACCAATAGGTTGATTTGAACCACGCCATTGGCCAATGCGGCGGGTGCCGCAATGGCACCCAATTGGCGCATCTCTGGCGTCCACCTTGGGCGCGACATAAAAATCGGTAGCCCTGCGCGATGGGTCGCAATCCAAACCATGGTCAACTGCACAACACCGGCAAATGGGATTGTCCAAATCAAAAGCAAAGTTGCATCCGCACCCGTCGCCCAAGCAAGGCACAAGGCGAAAATAATCAGTATGTTCAAAAACACGGGCGCCGCAGCAGCCATCGCAAAATGGCGTTTTGCGTTCAACGCACCTGACAAAAGCGCAGCCATCGATATAAAAACAATATACGGGAACATGACGCGTCCAAAATCGACCGTTAAATCAAACCGTGCATCGCCAGCAAAACCATTCGCGGTCACCCAGACCAAAGCGGGCATGAACACCATGGCAAAGCCCGTCAGGATTAACACAACAAAGGTCAAACCACCCATGGCCTGATTGGCGAATGCGATTGGACGGTCGTCCGCTTCGAGCCGTTTTGAAAATTGCGGTACAAACGCCGCATTGAATGCGCCTTCGGCGAAAAACCGGCGAAACATGTTGGGCAAGCGAAATGCCGCAAAAAATGCATCTAAAATGGGGCCTGCACCGATTAATGCAAATAACAACACTTCGCGCAACATGCCTAATACGCGGCTTAGTAATGTCCAGAAACTGACGGTCATAAATCCGCGAAGCATGCTGTTATCCTTGTGCCCGTTCCACGCCCTTTGCTATCGCGTCGCGCAGGCTTTTTTCGATACTGCGTTGTTTGTTCTCGCCGTAAAATTTAAGGCCAAACATATCTTTGACATAAAACGTATCCACGACCTGTTCACCATATGTCGCGATCACAGCAGAAGCGATATATATGTTCAGATTGGCTAAGGTCCGCGTTAAATCAAACAAAAGGCCGGGACGGTCACGTGTGTCCACTTCGATGATCGTATAGATTTCGGAACCGTCGTTATCAAAGCTAATGTTCGTAGCAACATTGAACGCTTTTTCGCGTTTTTTGAATTTGTCTTTTTCTTTGATCGCGTCGCGGGCCACCACTTCGCCACGTAGTGTCCGTTCAATCATTGTGCGCAAACGGGTCAGCCGCGAAGCCTCGTATGGCGTGCCATCGCTGTCTTGGACCCAAAAGGCCGCTGTCGCATATCCGTCTTTTGATGTGTATGTCCGAGCGTCTACGACGTTTGCGCCCACCAACGCCAAGGCCCCGGCGAGACGCGAAAAAATCCCAGGGTGATCTACCAAGGCGAAACAAACGCGGGTTGCATCGCGATCTTCGTCCGGGTGGAGGTCAACGCGAATTTCATCATCTGACAGACCCTTAAGAAGCGTGGCAAACACCACGTGCGCGGTCACGTGCAATCCCTGCCAATAGGGGGGGTAATGCCGCTCAATCTCTTTTTTCAGGTCTTTTGTATCCCAGGTCGATAGCTCTGTTTTCAAGGCACGCTGCGCTTCGTTCCCGCGATTTTCGCGATTTAGTGCCTCAAGACCATCCTCTAGTGCGCGACGTGTTTGACGATACAGCGCACGTATCAGCGCGGCTTTCCAGTTATTCCAAGTGGTTGGTCCAACGCCGCGGATGTCACATACGGTCAGAACTGTCAAAAGGTCCAAGCGTTTGACAGTCTGCACGGCCTTTGCGAAATCCCGTACTGTTCGCGGATCGGCAATGTCACGTTTTTGTGCCATGTCGGACATAAGCAGATGATAACGCACCAACCATTCAACGGTGTCGACTTCTTCTTTGTTTAACCCCAGCCTTGGTGCAACTTTGCGGACAATCTTTGCACCTAGAACTGAATGATCCTCGGGTCGGCCTTTTCCGATGTCGTGCAACAACAAGGCGACATACATAACTTTACGGTTGATGCCTTCTTTCAAGATTGACGACGCGATCGGCAATTCTTCGACCAATTCTTCGCGTTCAATCTGCGCGAGGTTGCGAATAACCTGAATAGTGTGTTCGTCTACGGTATAGCTATGATACATGTTGAATTGCATCATTGCCACGATAGGTTCAAATTCCGGTATAAATGCGGATAATACGCCCAATTCATTCATCCGACGCAGCGCGCGTTCAGGATTGCCATGTTTCAACAACAGATCCAAAAAAATGCGCTGGGCTTCTGGGTCGTTGCGCATTTTATCGTCAATCAAATATAGATTGGCAGAAATCAGGCGCATCGCATCTGGGTGGATCAATAACCCCGTGCGCAGCGCTTCCTCGTAAATACGCAGAATATTAAGCTGGTCACGTAAAAACAGATCAGGATCGCGCAAAGCAAGTCGATTATGCACAACACGGTATTCTGATTTGATCTGTGGGCGGCGTCTAAAAATGCGTTCGATTAAGGGTGCATCTTTTGTATGGGTTGCCTCAAGTGAGGTTAAAAAAATGCGCGTTAGGTCGCCGACACGCGTGGCATGGCGGAAATAATCTTGCATAAAGACTTCGACGGCGCGTCGTCCTGACCTGTCGGTATATCCCATGCGGCTTGCCACTTCGACTTGCAGGTCAAATGTCAACTGCTCGGTTGCGCGGCCCGCTGCAAGGTGCAGGTGACAACGAACGGCCCATAGAAACGTTTCGGCTTGGGTGAAAAGGCTATATTCATCCGATCGAAATACCCCAAGTTTTACCAACTCGGCAGGGGAATGAACGTGGTAAACATATTTGGTAATCCAGAACAAAGATTGCAGATCGCGCAGGCCGCCTTTGCCCTCTTTCACATTGGGCTCGACCATAAAGCGTTGACCGCCTTGTTTTTCATGGCGCTCGTCACGTTCGTGTAATTTGGCTTGAACGAATTCTCTTTCGGTTCCAATAAAGAGTTCGTTCCAAAGTTTTTGATCTAACTCATTTGCAAGCGCGGCCTCACCACAGATAAGGCGGTGTTCCATCATCGCTGTGCGAATGGTGAAATCTTCGCTACCAAGACGCAGGCAATCTTTCACTGTTCGTGATGCATGTCCGACCTTAAGGCGTAAATCCCACAGCATATAAAGCATGGTTTCAATCACGCTTTCGGCCCAAGGTGTGATTTTATAAGGCGTTAAAAATAACAAATCGACATCAGACGCCGGCGCCATTTCACCCCGACCGTATCCGCCGACGGCGATTACGGAAAGGCGCTCGCCCTCGGTCGGTGTGGGGTTTGGGTGCATCAATGTGCTGGCGATGTGCCAAATCGAACACACCAAACAGTCGGTCAGCCAAGCATAACTTTTGATCGCTAAGTTCGCGCTCATTGGCGTTTGTTGCAGCGCCTCAGAAATAGCGGCCATTCCCCTTTTTCGTCTGTCGCGTAGCTCGGTAACGCACTGTGTTCGAAACTCGGTTTCGGCAAAGTTTTGATGCACATTTTCAAGAAAGGTGCAGAAAGACCCCAAATCAAATATGTCATCGGTGCGACAGATCAAGCTATTGGGATCTGTCGCAACCTCAAAGGTATAGCGTTTAGAAGCCGCCGATTGCGAATGCGCGTGGAGCTGGGTCAATTATAAGTACCTGCTTGTCTTGAACTTTTGCGATGGTCAATCCTCTTTCGTTTGTCCCGTCAGATTTCAAGCGAAAAATACCGTCCACCCCTTGAAAGCCTGCTGCTTGGGTTAAATTTTGGGCAGAAAAGGCGTCAGATTTGCCAGTTTCAATCAAGACACCAAGCGCCGCGATGCCATCATACGCAAGGCTCGCCAATTGATGGGGACGTGCGCCAAATGTTTCTTGGTAACGGTTGGAAAATTCTTCTGTCCGTGCAAAATCAGGCATTGTGAACCAGCCACCTTGAAGCCCTTTTAACTCAAGCGTTTGGGGGGGGATATCCCACCGTGCAAGCCCTGCATATTGAATAATACTCGGGTCTATCCCGGCCTCTGGTAAAAGCTGTGCCAGCAATGGCAACGCACCAACGCTGGTCGAGGTCAGCAAAATAAGGTCAGCACTTTCGATGTCGACAGCCGCCTTGATCAAAGGCACCGCGTTCACGACGCCATCTTGGGTGAATTCAAATCCTTGGGCTGAAACAATCTCAAGATTTGTGTTTTTTGCTGCCTGTTCAATCGCGGCTAAACCAAAGCTTCCTTCAACGTTATTCGGATAAACCACGACAGCACGTGTTTTGCCCTGACTTGCTGCGAAATCAACGATGCGTTTTGCAGTATTATCAAAGGTTTTACCCAATATAAACAAGTTTGCGCCGGCAATGGTCGGGTTATTCGAAAAGCTTATCACATTGACGCCGTCATCTGCGACCATCACGGCTGCCGCATTCGCCGCTTCTGCATAAAGTGGGCCCAAGATAATTTTTGCGCCGTCATCAACGGCTTTTTGCGCTTGTTGTGATGCAATCTCAGCTGTTCCTGTTGTGTCGTAAACGCGCAGATCAATCTTTGTGTCCCCTAGATCAGCAACAGCCATGCGGGCAGCATTCTCAAGACTTTGTGCGACAGATCCCGCGTCCGACGAAAATTTGGGTATTAATAACGCAACGGGGACCGGTTCCGACGTATTAATTGCCTTGGTCGGCCCCGAGTTTGTAAACCCGCCCCCGCAGGCAGATAGGGTGGCCATCGCAAGTGCAGCGAGCCCAAGCGAGATGCGTTTCCTTGTCGAAATTATCTGGTTGAACATTGTCGTCTTCTCCCGTTACCTGTTGGCCAGCGCTCCAGTCTATGAAAATAGAGTCCATAACCACAGGGGTCCAGCCGTGAATCATAATAATGTAAAATTAGCTGCCGGGTTGTATTTTGTTGCAACACCTATCGGGACGGCCCGGGACATCACATTGCGTGCTCTTGATATTTTAGCCAGCGCCGATGTGATCGCTGCCGAAGATACCCGCAGTATGCGCAAATTGATGGATATTCACGGAATTGCTTTGAACGATAGGCCCCTTTTGGCCTACCACGACCACAACGGCGGGAAAATGCGCCCCAAGCTGTTAGACTATTTGGCGCAAGGACTGTCCGTCGCCTATGGATCAGAGGCGGGAACACCCCTTATTGCTGATCCTGGCTATCATCTTTCCAAAGAGGCGGCTGAACAGGGCTATCTTGTAACCTCTGCGCCTGGTCCAAGTGCATTTGTCACAGCTTTGACCCTTGCGGGATTGCCAACTGATCGCTTTTTGTTTGAGGGATTCTTACCCAATTCAAAATCACAACGGCGTTCAAAGTTCCAAGATCTGATGGACATTCAGGCAACTTTGATTTTTTACGAATCGCCAAAGAGGCTTGCTGCCATGTTGGCTGACGCGGCTGATGTACTTGGGGCATCGCGCCAGGCTGTATATTGTCGAGAGCTCACCAAAAAATTCGAAGAGGTCAGGCGCGGTACATTGGGTACACTTGCACAAGAAACCCAAGGGGCCACGATCAAAGGTGAAGTTGTGGTTTTAATTGACCGCGCCCATGAACCAAACGTTAATGAATTGGATTTAGAAACACAGTTACGAAACGCGCTTTCAACGATGTCTGTGCGTGATGCTGCCGAAACAGTGGCTCAGGTGACGGGTTTACCAAAACGGCAGATTTACAAGATGGCGTTGGATATTGGATCGAACACAGAAGGGTAAAGCTGCGTATTTGGGCGGCCAAAATGCCGAAGACTTGGTCTGTGCCCATTACACGCAATCTGGCGCTAAGTTAACAGCAAAACGATGGCGATGTGAGTTTGCGGAAATAGATTTGATCTTAGAGGACGAGGCATGCATCTATTTCGTCGAGGTTAAATTTGCAAAATCTCATGATGTCGCCATTGGGCGTATTTCGCGGTCCCAGGCACGCCGCATTTTACAAGCCGCGCAAATTTATCTGGACAATAACCCCGACGCCTGTTTGCGGACCCTGCGATATGATGCGGCGCTGGTGGATGCGTGTGGACGTGTTCGGGTGGTTCAAGATGCGCTGTCAGATTTTGTCATGATCTAGGGTTTGTGCCTGTGTCCCATTGCAAAGTGCGGTGAAACTCGGCATGAAAGGGGGGTCTGAAAATCGTCAAAGGCCACGCCCACATGAAAATCGCATTTCAAATGGATCCAATCCAATCGGTAAACATCAACGCCGATAGCACATTTCGCCTTGCCGAAGAGGCGCAGGCGCGCGGTCATGAAATGTTTTTTTACACCCCCGATCACCTTGCGTTTCAAGAAGGCCGTTTAACAGCGCGGGGGCAATATTTCACTGTACAGCGTGTTCAAGGTAGCCATGCGATATTGGGTGATGTCACCGAAGTGGACTTGGCAGATTTCGACGTGGTGTGGCTGCGCCAGGATCCGCCTTTTGATATGCATTATATCACCACAACTCATTTATTAGATTTGGTGCATCCGAAAACACTTGTGGTGAATGATCCGTTTTGGGTCCGTAATTTTCCAGAAAAGCTCTTGGTTCTCAGGTTCCCAGATCTTACACCGCCCACCGCAATTGCACGCGATTTAGATACCATTCGGGCGTTCAAGGAAAAGCATGGTGACGTCATCCTTAAGCCGCTTTACGGCAATGGGGGCGCAGGTGTCTTTCGCTTAACGCAGGATGATCGTAACCTATCCTCTTTATTTGAATTGTTCACAGGATTTTCCCGCGAACCCTTAATCGTGCAAAAATATCTGCCCGCAGTAACTGCGGGCGACAAACGCGTTATTTTGATCGACGGGGAACCTGTTGGGGCCATCAATCGCGTCCCAGCCGCCGGCGAGACCCGATCAAACATGCACGTTGGTGGTCGCCCAGAAAAGGTCGAGTTGACCGCACGCGACCGCGAGATCTGTGCCGCGATCGGCCCAACTTTGCGTGACCATGGTCAGGTTTTTGTTGGAATTGACGTTATCGGCGATTACTTGACCGAAATCAATGTCACGTCCCCTACAGGAATCCAAGAACTTGAACGTTTCGATGGTATCAATGTGGCCGAAAAGATTTGGCAAGCGATCGAAGCAAAACGCGCCTAGCGTGGCATTGGTGTTGACGCCTGATTATAGGGCGTCCAATCGGTTATTTCAGGATAATACATCGCGCGCCATGTCCGCACCCGTCTGTTCATGCGTGACCGCCAAAGCCGCGGAAACAGCGCCATAATTGTCATCACTGGATAGCCATATGGCAGTTGCGGCGCATCCAACGTTCCATAGGTTTGTAATAGCGGAAACCGTCTGTTTGGTTTGTAGTGATGGTCGGAATGGCGCTGTAAATTGATCAAAAGCCAGTTGGATACTTTATGTCCCGCATTCCATGAATGATGGGGTTTGACATGTTCGTATTTACCATGGCCCAAATGTCTGCGCGTCAATCCGTAATGTTCCACATAATTAACCAATTCAAGATGGAAGACTGCGACCAAGGCTTGGGTCGCAAAAAGAAAAATTCCAAATATACCCGCAATGGCATAGGCCAATGCGATGCAAGATATTTGCAAACCGAGATAACGGTAATAGGGATTTTTTAGATCAAACCATTGTTTGTTTTTCCGGGCAAGCCTTTGGACCTCGGCGTGCCACGCTGAGCGGTAACATTGCCACAAAACGCGCGGAAAATATCGGTAGAAGCTTTCGTTGTAACGTGCGGTAACAGGATCACGCGGCGTACCGACATAGGTATGATGAACCAGCAGATGTTCAGATTTGAAATGTGAATACAGCACCATGGCCAGCAATGCGTCCGCTAAACTGCGCTCAAGCTTGTTTTTTTGGTGCATCAGTTCGTGCGAATAGTTGATGCCCACGGTGCCAGAGACAAATCCAACCGCTGCAAAAGTAGCAATCTGTTCCCAAATCGCAAAATCGCCCCGTGTCACCAAGAACAATACGCCAAAAATCGTCACAAACTGTAATGGCGCCCAGATTATGGTGACCAAACGATACCAATATAGATCTTTTTCTTGGGCATTAGTGTCCAGGTTTGTTGTGTCGGTTCCTTGATACAGATCCCAAACAATTAAGAAATTCCATGTTAAAACGACAATAATTAAAAAGCTCCATCCACCCCAAAAGGATGCCGCCCAAACAAGAGGTAAAAGCGCAAGTGACATCCAAAACGGAAGTGCATTACGAAAGGATGAAACATCTTTGCTTTGCATACCGAACACCTGACATATTCTTATAACCAATATAAAGGTTTTATCTTTTTTTGCCTTCATGCACTAGATCAAAAACCTTTCGCATAACGGTGGGTAAACCTGAAGGTTGGAAATCTGCCCGTTCAACAAAAAGGCCACGCGTGGGTTGCCGGTCCATCGGCACATAAGCCTTGTGAACGTTCAAACGCAGGTTAAAGTGTGTGAACGTATGGCGAACTTCGGCATTAAGTAATTTCCATTCAGCCTGGATGGGTGGCGCGGGCAAAGGGGCATCGTTCCAGTCGGTTGTGGGCCAGCCCAGCATCCCGCCCAATAATCCTGTTTCAGGGCGCGTTTCTAATAGCAATGCGCCGTCCACGCGTTCGACAAAATAGGCGACACCGACACGTGTTGGTTTTGGTGTTTTCGGTAATTTTTTAGGTAGCTCAAGGGCCGTCCCGTTGTCCAAAGCGCGACAGCAGGTGCGCCACGGGCATAGGCCACATGCAGGCTTTTTGGGGGTGCAAATGGTTGCACCCAAATCCATGATCGCCTGAGCGTAATCGCCAGCCCGGATTTGTGGAGTAAGGTTTTTTGCCTTGTCAGTTAATTCGGGTTTTGCGATCGGCAATGGTGTATGAATATCAAAAAGACGGGCAATGACACGTTCGACATTTCCATCAACGACTGTTTCAGGGTGATCAAACGCAATCGATGCGATCGCAGCAGCAGTATAGGGGCCAATCCCAGGCAGTTTGATCAGCTGATCATAGGACGTGGGGAAAATTCCATCGTAATCATTTGCAACGACACGCGCGCATTTTAACAGGTTGCGGGCACGTGCGTAATAGCCCAAGCCTGCCCATTCTGCCATAACATCGGCATCATTCGCGTTTGCAAGGTCGACGACAGTTGGCCAACGCGTTGAAAAGCGATTAAAGTATTCTCGAACGGCGGCCACGGTGGTTTGCTGTAACATCACTTCGGAAAGCCAAATCCGATAGGGATCGGGTGCAATGCCCTTTGCACGATCCGCGGGGCCAATACGCCAAGGCATCTTGCGGGCGTTGTGGTCATACCAGTCTAGCAAGGTGTTGGGAGACGGGGTTTCATGCAAGTTTGATCTCTCTTTGATGTAAATAGGGCTGGTAGCTTTCGCACAAGTAATTAAGATAGCGCCAAACGCAAGGGCTCTTAGTATGCAAAACCGATCAAATCGGTCAAATGGATTCAAACGCGCTTATTCGCTGATGCAAACGCAAATTCGCGAAGCAGGCGAAGCGCGCGGATTTTCGCATGCACGGATCTTGACACATTGGGCAGAAATCGTGGGTGACGCACTTGCGGCGCAATGCCGCCCAGTAAATGTGACCTACGCTAAAGGGGGGCTTGGCGCCACGCTGACCATTTTGACGACTGGCCCTAATGCGCCGCTGATAGACATGCAGAAAGAGGATCTGCGCGGCAAGATTAATGGCGTCTACGGTTATAATGCAATTTCGCGCATTCGCGTTACCCAAACCGCCCCAATTGGTTTTGCCGACGGGCAGGCGCAATTTGTCGGAAAGCGAAAAAGTGACAAACAGCCGCCTGCACCAGAAATTATTGCCGCTGCAAAGCAAACGGCTGCGGGTGTTGGTGACGAAAATTTGCGCCGCGCTCTTGAAGATTTGGCGCAGAACGTTCTATCAAAAAACAAACCATAAATCATTCAGAGTCAGGTGGAAAAGCACATGTTCAAAAAACTCAGTTCAATCTTTGCCCTTATTGCTTTGGTCCTTTTGACCAGTGTTTCTGTGGCGCAAGATACCAATACCGAAGGTGCAGCCGGCGCTGTGGCCGAGATGGTCATGGGACAGGCAGATGCCCCTGTCACCATCATTGAATATGCGTCCTTTACATGCCCGCACTGTGCACGGTTCGAAACTGATGTTTTGCCAAAGCTAAAAGCCGATTACATTGATACGGGCAAAGTCAAATTCATCTTCCGCGAAGTGTATTTTGACAAATACGGCATGTGGGCATCCATGGTTGCACGCTGTGCGGGGCCTGATCGGTTTTTCGGCGTCTCAAAAATGATTTTTGAAACGCAATCAACGTGGGCACGTGCAGGTGGCGATCTTGAGATCGTCAATGAACTATCCAAACTGGGAAAAATGGCAGGGCTTGATGCTGAAACTCTGCAAGCCTGTATGCAAGATGCAGACACGTTGCGTGCTTTGGTCGGTTGGTATCAAGAGAACGCGACACGTGATGAAATCACTTCTACGCCAACTTTGATTATCAACGGCGAAAAATTCTCGA
>RFZH01000002.1 GCA_009920815.1 Paracoccaceae bacterium | reverse complement strand
AATTCTTTTGACATCAGGGTCCACATCTGCACCCAAGGCTGTGCCAACGACGCATAAAATGATGTGTACAAACCAAGCGCAACTGGCGCTTGCTCTGCCATTTTTACAGGATCGCCCACCTGTGGTCGTCGATTGGTTGCCATGGAATCACGTGTTCGGTGGATCGCACAACTTCAATGCAATTTTGGCGAATGGCGGGTCGTTTTATATTGACGAAGGCAAACCAACGCCCGCCCTTATTGGGCGCACAGTTGAAAATTTAAAACTGCAATCAGGTAGCCTTGCGTTCAACGTGCCTGTTGGCTTCGCGTTGCTGTTAAAGGAATTCGACCGTGATCCAGAATTGGCAAAATCCTATTTTAGTGACTTGGATATGATGTTCTATGCGGGCGCATCGCTTCCGCAGGATGTTTGGGAAGGGTTTGAAAAATATGCCCTTAAATATCGGGGGGCATTGCCTTTGATGACATCATCATGGGGCTTAACGGAAACCGCGCCTGCGTGTTTGATGCAACAAGAACCAATTCGAAAATCTGGTATCGTCGGCGTCCCGCTGAGCGGGACAACGATGAAAATGATCCCTAACGGTGACGATCGTTATGAAATTCGCGTCAAAGGTCCGAATATCATGACGGGCTATTTGAACAATCCGGAAAAAACCGCCGAAGCGTTTGATGAGGATGGATACTTTATCACGGGCGATGCGATGGCGTTTGTTGATGCGCAGGATCCAAACAAAGGCTTGCGCTTTGACGGTCGTATTTCTGAAGAGTTTAAACTTTTGACGGGAACATGGGTGCGCGCGGGTGCGTTGCGCATGGATGTTCTGGCCGGTCTTGTCCCGTTGGCCACCGATGTTGTGATAACGGGTGCCGATTTGTCCGAAATCGGCGCGATGATTTTCCCTGATCCTGGGCAACTGTCCGCCCTTGGGTTTAACGGGGAATCACACGACGGAATCGTTACCGATGCCAATATTCTGGCAGTATTTGGCGAAAAATTGACTGAAATGCAAAAGATTAGCGCGTCAAGTTCCACACGGATTGCACGCGCGGTGGTATTGACCGAACCTGCGTCGATGCCAGATGGTGAAATGACCGCAAAGGGAAATTTGAATTTCCGAAAAATCCTAACGCGTCGTGCCGATATCTTGGATCATTTATACCAAGGCGGCCAAGGCGTTATTACATTGGGGAAATAAGATGATCGATCTAGAAAAAATCCGCGCAATTGATTTTCACACCCATGCCGAAGAACCCTGTGGGTGTCACGCCGATGATGGCTATGATGATTTGCAATCGACAATGGCTAAATATTTTGGCGCACCTTGGTCACATCCCCCTACGATTCCTCAAACGGCGGCGCATTACCGCGAGCAAAATATCGCAGCGGTCATTTTTCCGGTCGATGCAGAACGCGAAACAGGATACCGTCGTTACAAGAATGAAGAAGTTGCCGAGCTGGCCGCAGAGCATTCTGATATCTTGATTCCATTTGCCTCGATTGATCCGCACAAGGGTAAAATGGGTGCCCGCGAAGCACGCCGTTTGATCAATGATTTCGGGATAAAGGGATTTAAATTCCATCCTACGATGCAAGGGTTTTATCCAAATGATCCTATGGCATACGAGCTATACGAAGCGATCGCTGAAACAGGTGGGATCGCGTTGTTCCATACCGGTCAAACAGGCGTTGGATCAGGAATGCGCGGCGGAAACGGGATGCGTTTAAAATATTCGAACCCAATGTACATGGATGATGTTGCCGTTGATTTCCCAGATATGAAAATCGTCCTAGCACATCCAAGTTTTCCTTGGCAGGAAGAGGCGCTTTCTGTGGCACAACATAAACCAAATGTTTATATCGATTTGTCTGGCTGGTCGCCCAAATATTTCCCTGAAATCTTGGTGAAATACTGCAATTCGATCCTGCGTAAAAAGGTATTGTTCGGGTCAGATTGGCCAATGATCACCCCCGAACGTTGGTTGGCTGATTTTGAAAAAATTAACATCAAAGATGAATTGCGTCCTGATATCATTAAAGGGAACGCAGCGCGACTTTTAGGGTTGTCGTGATGGAATTCTGCGCACCTGTTGATGATATCTTTTTCTCTCTTCGTGCATTAGGTGCCGAAGAGTTGACGGATTGGGACGGAGATCTTGCACGCGAGATCGGCGAACATTTCGGCCGATTTGCCCAAGATGTGTTGGCCCCGATAAACGCGACAGGTGACGCACAAGGCTGCCGTTTTGAAAATGGTCGGGTCTATATGCCTGATGGGTGCAAAGATGCTTTCGCACAATTGGCAGCTGATGGTTGGCAAGGGTTGACAACACCCGAAGAATTCGGTGGCCAAGGGCTTTCGCCACTAATGTTGGGTGTGACATCTGAAATCTTTTCAGGTGCAAACCATTCCATGCAAATGGTCACCGGGTTGGTGCCGGGCGCGGTGCGGACCTTGTTAAATTTCGGCACGGATTACCAGAAAAACACATTTATCCCGAAACTCGCCAAAGGCGATATGATTGCCACAATGTGTTTGACCGAACCCGGCGCTGGATCTGACCTTGCCCGAATCCGAACACAAGCGGTTCAAACCGGCGACGGTTGGTCAATATCGGGCGAAAAGATCTTTATTTCTGGGGCAGATCAGGACATTTCAGATGATATTTTTCACCTTGTTCTGGCTCGAACAAGCGACGACGGCCTGAAAGGGTTGTCGTTATTCATCGTGCAAGGCCGTGTAAACGTCACGCGCATCGAAGAAAAGATGGGTCTGCACGCGTCGCCGACCTGTCAAATCGCATTTGATGACACGCCTGCACAGTTGATCGGCAAAGAAGGTCAAGGTTTGATGGCAATGTTCACGATGATGAACCATGCCCGAATTGACGTTGCACTTCAGGGGGTCGCCCATTGTACGCGCGCCCACGACATTGCAAACCGATATGCAAGTGGTCGTATCCAGGGCCAGATCAACGGTCAGGATGCCCGTTTGATTGATCATGACGATGTAGGCCGAATGATTGATGATATTGATGCAATGGCAATGATGTCGCGCGGATTTGCGCATCTTGCATTAATTGAGCTAGAGAAAAATGAGCGACCTGATTTGGTAGAGTTTTTAACGCCATTGGCCAAGATTTATGGATCCGAGGCCGGTGTCAGAGGCGCAGAAATCGGCATGCAGGTTTTGGGTGGCTACGGATATTTGACTGAATATAGTTTAGATCAAACCTATCGTGACGCGAGAATTACGATGATTTACGAAGGTGCGAATGGCATTCACACGCGCGCTCTGGCGACCCGGTGTGTGAAAATAGGTTCGGCCGATGCATTTAGTATCATGTTGGACGATTTAGGGACACAGAAGGATGTTCTGGGTTTGTGGGAAAAAGCGCTTGGCATGGTGAAATCAAAAAACGCGGTCAAGCTTGCGCATTACTTTGCGCAGGTTGCAATGCATACATTGGTGATTGCGGTCGCTAATCAATATGAAAAACATGCAGATCAAGCTCTTGATCCAATACGTGTAAAACGGGTTGTCACCCATGCAAAAATTAATGCGCGTGCAGAGATTTCTAAAGCGATCATCCAAATGGAATGCGTTGAAAATTTAGGGTAAAATCTGGGGCTCTGCCCCAGACCCCGGGATATTTTAGAGACAGAAAATGAAAAAATCATGTATCATTTTCTGTCCAAAAATATCCTCCGCCCGAAGGGCATAAAGGTTTTTCCGGTCAAAGCTTCGAACTTTGACCGTTTTTAGAAGTCTAAATTAGCAACACTCAGTGCGTTTGTTTGGATGAATTCACGTCGTGGTTCCACAACGTCGCCCATGAGTTTCGTAAACAGATCATCCGCCTCTGCCGCATCGTCGATTGTGACCTGCAACAAGGTGCGTGCATCTGGATCGAGTGTCGTTTCCCACAGTTGATCTGGGTTCATTTCGCCCAAACCTTTATAGCGCTGCAGCGACAGACCCTTTTCACCTTCTTTCAAGATGGCGTCCAGCAAGTCGAGTGGGCCATGGATGAGCTGGGTTCGATCTTTTCGGACCAATGTGGCCGTTGCGCCGTAGACCTCTTGTAGGCTTTCGGTCAAGCTACCCGTTTTGCGTGCCTCACCTGAACGGAGCATTGGACCGTCGAGTGTTCGCATTTCTTCGACACCACGCAAAATGCGTGACAGGCGGATGCCATGATCTTGGGTGATCCGGCCAGACCAACCGCGTTCATATTCAAGGGCGATCAAGTTCAACCGTTCGGCAACCTTATCCGCGATGCCTTGCAGGTTAGCGTCAACGGCGCCAGGTACAAACGCACCTGCGATGGCCGCTTGTTCCAGGATGTGGCGTGGGTAATGGGTTGGGAAAGCATCGAGGACGCGCTTGAGTCCATTTCGGCACCCGAACCCAATCGTAGGACCGCGCCATCAATCCCTTGGTTGACCAAATAATCATCCAATGCACTTTGATCCTTTAGATAGACCTCTGATTTGCCGCGTGCCACTTTGTAAAGCGGCGGTTGGGCAATGAACAGGTGACCTGCTTCGATCAATTGTGGCATTTGGCGGTAGAAAAATGTTAACAAGAGCGTCCGAATGTGGGCACCGTCAACGTCCGCGTCGGTCATGATTACGATCTTATGATAGCGCAGTTTTGACAGGTTAAATTCATCGCGACCGATGCCAGTGCCCAAGGCCATGACAAGGTTGCCAATCTCTTGGCTTGCCAACATGCGATCAAAACGTGCACGTTCTACGTTTAGGATTTTACCGCGGAGGGGCAAGATTGCTTGTGTGCGGCGGTCACGCCCTGTTTGTGCAGAGCCACCGGCGCTATCACCCTCGACCAAGAATACTTCGGTTTTTGAGGGGTCTTTCTCGGAACAATCTTTCAACTTGCTAGCCAAAAAGTTGATATCGAGCGCTGTTTTACGGCGGGTCAATTCGCGTGCTTTACGCGCGGCTTCGCGTGCTAGCGCAGCTTCGATGATTTTCCCAACGATGATTTTCGCTTCGTTCGGGTTTTCTTCGAACCATTCACTTAGTTTTTCGTTCACAAGGCTTTCGACCGCTGGGCGGACCTCGGAGGACACAAGCTTGTCTTTGGTTTGGCTAGAGAATTTAGGGTCAGGCACTTTTACCGATAGGACGCAGGTTAATCCTTCGCGGGCGTCATCACCTGTAAAATTTATTTTTTCTTTTTTTGCGATACCGCTGGTTTGCGCATAGGTGTTGATCGTTCGCGTTAACGCCGCGCGAAAGCCCGCCATATGGGTACCGCCATCGCGTTGTGGGATGTTATTTGTGAATGGTAAGACGTTTTCATGATAACTGTCGTTCCACCACATCGCGACCTCGACACCAATATCATCGCGTTCGCCGAACATAAAAATTGGCTCTGGCATGACAGATGTTTTAGAACGGTCCAGATATTTCACGAATTCTTTGACGCCACCTTCGTAAAACAGCTCGGTTTTTAGGGCCTCTGCTGGGCGCTCATCTTCTAGGATAATGCGCACGCCGGAATTCAAGAACGCAAGTTCGCGCAGGCGTTTTTCGAGTGTTTCAAACGAATATTCTAGATTGGAAAACGTATCTGTTGATGCCAAAAACCGAACTTCGGTTCCGCGTTCACCTTCTGCATCTCGTACCACGCGTAAATGTTCTGTCGTTTCACCATGTTCAAATTTGGCATAATGTTCTTTACCATTGCGCCAAACGCGCAGTTCCAACCAAACGGACAACGCGTTCACAACTGAAACGCCTACGCCGTGCAGACCGCCGGATACCTTGTAAGAATTGCTATCAAACTTACCACCAGCGTGCAGTTGGGTCATGATAACTTCGGCTGCGGAAACGCCTTCTTCGGGGTGCAGGTCAACGGGTATACCGCGGCCGTTATCACGCACAGAAACGCTATTATCTGCGTGAATTTTTACGTGAACATAATCAGCATGTTTTGCCAGCGCTTCGTCAATGCCGTTGTCGACGACTTCGTACACCATGTGGTGTAAGCCAGATCCATCATCCGTGTCACCGATATACATGCCAGGGCGTTTGCGAACCGCTTCTAACCCTTTGAGAACCTTAATGGAATCTGCGCCGTATTCGTTGTTTTGTTGCTCGTTATCGGACATTTATTGGATCCTTTGTTAATTACCGCAACTTATACAATTTCTGGGGTCGAATGTCACGCCCTTGGGCCATATTTTGTGCGTTACGTGAAGGGAATAATAAGCCCGACGCAAATCAACAAAATACCAGATGATACATTCATACGGCGGACAGATTTCGGTGATCGAATAATGTCGCGCGCTCGGTGCACCAAAAGCGACAGGATCGCGTTCCCCGCCAAGGGTATCAGTGCAGAGATTGTACAAATGATCGCTATATCGAGGCCGGTAAGTTGGGTGAGATCAAAGAAACCTGGCAATACACCCATATAGAATAAAATCGCCTTAGGGTTTGATAGAATGATTGCAACGCCCGCCCCGAAACCCGCCAATTTTCCGGGTATCGTAAGACGGCTATTTTTTCCTATTTCTGTGTCCCCCTTGCGGATTAGCCCGATCCCCATCCACATGAAAATACCCACTGCGACCCAACCAAGAAACGTCATGAAACCATCGATTTCATTTACCAACCAACTGACGCCGAGGATTGCCAGAAAAGGCCAAAGGATATCGCCGGTCACAACACCCAAAGCCAATGGAAACGCTGACCCGAAGCCGCCCGAAAGAGTGCGTGCAATCAGGGCGACCCACACGGGTCCAGGCGTTAAAAACAAGATGAAGATTCCACCCGCATAGAGCGCGAGGTCAAAAAATGAGACGTTCATTTAGCTACCGAATGCTGAGACGGATGAAATGCTATCCGCTTCTGTGATTTTAAAATATTGTGCGCGTGCGCCCAGATCGGAAAAAAGATCAATTTCGGTTCCCGTCATCCATGCCTGAGCGCCAAGGGCACATATTTCATCATAAAGTGCATGGCGCCGACCGGCGTCAAGGTGGGCGGCCACTTCGTCCAATAAAATAATTGGGGCGCTGCCCAAATCTTGGGCAAGCGCGCGTGCGTTTGCCAAAATCATAGAAACAAGCAATGCCTTTTGTTCCCCAGTCGAACAATCACGGGCGGGTATACCTTTTGCCTGAAAGACCCCAATCATGTCTGTGCGGTGTGGTCCGATTAATGTCCGACCAGCCGCTAAGTCGCGCGCGCGGTTTTCAGATAGCGCAGTTTTCAAGTCGTCAACCGTTTCTGGAAAAATACCGTCAGGATGTTCCAACGTTAACTCCGCAGTTGGAAATGCGGTCTGCGCGGTTTTTTGTGCCTTTAGAATTCGGTCCAGAGCAGTTGATCGCGCAATGTGAATGGCGTGGCCTGTCTCTGCCATATGCATTTCGAGGACTTTGTACCAATGGGCATCACGTACTTGGTCCTTTAATAAACGGTTGCGTTCGCGCATGGCCTTTTCATATGAGATTGACGTTTCGCCGTGTTCCGGAAACAGGCTAAGCGTCATGCGATCCAAAAACCGCCGGCGATTTTCGGCGCCTTCAATCCAAAGGCGATCCATTGAAGGGATCAACCAAATCACCCGTGATAGGTCACCCAGGCGGGCCTGTGTTGCGGTTTTACCGTCGATTTCGACCCGACGCGCGGCCCCGTTTTCCGAAAATGTTTCGATTTCATGATGCGCGCCACGCACCGACGCATCAGCGCGCAATTTCCACCCCACCGCTTCGGGGCGGCGCGTCATATCTTCAGCGCTTGCGCGCCGCATGCCACGCCCGGGGGAAAACAAAGACACCGCTTCGAGAATATTTGTTTTCCCAGACCCATTGTTTCCAAAAAAAACAACTGGGCGGCCATCCAACGACAGCCGCGCCAATTTATGCGAACGGAAATGCGATAGGGTCAGGTTTGATAGGTATAACATGACCCTAGCTTTGGGTTAGGAGACCGTTAATCAAACGCGCATCGGCATAACGACGTAAACCGCCGTTGTGTCATTGCCTTCGCGCATCAATGTAGGATCGCCTGATGAGTTGAACATAAAGACAGCATTTTCTCGGTCAACTTGGCTTGCGATTTCCAAAAGGTATTTCGCGTTGAATCCGATTTCTAAACGTTCATCGCCATAAGCAACAGCAAGCTCTTCTTCGGCGGCGCCACTGTCTGGGGAATTGACTGACAGGATCAGCCGATCTTCGTCTAGCGAAAGCTTAACTGCCCGCGACCGCTCTGAGGAAACTGTCGCCACGCGATCAACCGCTTTTGCAAATTCGCTTGCGTCAACTTCCATACGGCGCGTGTTTCCTGATGGGATGACACGCGTGTAATCGGGGAAAGTGCCGTCGATCACCTTGGACGTTAGCGTTATATTTGGGGTAGCAAAACGAACTTTTGTTTCAGAAACAGATACGGCGATTTGCATATCATCATCTTCAAGTAACTTGCGCAATTCGCCAACAGTTTTGCGAGGAACAATCACACCTGGAGTGTCCGATGCACCTTCGGGCAGATCGGCGTCGATGCGTGCCAAACGGTGCCCATCTGTTGCCACACAGCGCAAAACTTTACCACCATCTGCGTCAGCAACATGCATATAAACGCCATTGAGATAATAGCGGGTTTCCTCGGTAGAAATTGCAAACTTTGATTTATCAAAAAGGCGGCGCAGAACAGGCGCAGGCGCAGAGAAATTCGAACTGTATTCTGAAGATGCCATCACAGGAAAATCTTCTTTTGGAAGCGTGGCCAATGAAAAATTAGACCGCCCCGCTTCTACGGTCAGGCGCCCTTTTGACCCATCATCGGTCAATGTGACCATCGCGCCATCAGGCAATTTGCGAACGATTTCATGCAAAGTGACAGCAGAGACAGTTGTCGCGCCGGCACGTTCGACCATGGCATTTGCCTTGTCTAGCACTTCGATATCGAGGTCAGTCGCGCGGAATGAAACGCTATCGCCTTCGGCTTCGATCAGAACGTTTGCGAGGATTGGAATGGTGTTACGACGTTCAACAACGGATTGCGCTTGTGACACAGCTTTTAACAATGCACTGCGTTCAATGCTAAGTTTCATGTTCCTTGCTCCTCTCTTGGCCGGGACAAGCACGTTACTCTATTATACAGCCGGCTCAAGTCTTTTCTTTGTTGTCCCTGTAAATAGAAACACCGTCAAGGCCAAACAGGCTAAGACGGTGCCAAAACCAGAGTTTTTCGCGCGTATCAGGCTTCTAGGGCGCGGCGTAGCATTTCCAAATCTTCGGCGATCTGACCATCTTGGATCTTAAGCTCTTCGACACGCTTTACGCCATGTAGGACGGTAGTATGATCTCGCCCCCCAAAGCGGCGACCAATTTCAGGCAAGCTGCGGCTGGTCAGTTGTTTTGCAAGATACATTGCGATCTGACGCGGACGGGCATATGTTCGCAAACGTTTAGGGCCGATCATGTCGGATAGGCGGATATTATAGTGTTCGGCGACCCTACGCTGAATTTCTTCGACAGTAATCTTACGCTCTGACGCGCGCAGCACGTCCGCAAGACAATCCTGTGCGACGTCTAATGTAATATGGCGACCAATCAGGGAAGCAAATGCAAACAGGCGCGTCAGCGCACCCTCAAGGACACGCACGTTTGTTGAAATACGATGGGCCAGAAATTCCAAAACATTATTGTCGATCTGAAGGTCTGGATATTGGGCACGGTGTTGCTCAACCTTTGCCTGTAAAATCCCAAGGCGCAGTTCGTAATCAGTTGGATGCAGGTCGACAACAAGGCCGCATTGCAGACGACTTTTGATACGCTCTTCCAAATCTTTGATTTCACCTGGTGCACGATCAGCAGAAATGATGATTTGTTTGTTCTGATCAACCAGCGCATTAAAAGTGTGAAAAAACTCTTCTTGCGTGCTGTCTTTGCCTGCAATGAATTGCACGTCGTCAACCATCAGGACGTCGACAGACCGGAACAATTGCTTGAAATCCATCATTTTGCGATCGCGGAGTGCTTGCACAAAACGGTACATAAATTGTTCCGCAGAGAGATAAACAACATTCAGGTCTGGGCGGTTTTTCTGCAGGTCCCATGCGATTGCGTGCATAAGGTGCGTTTTGCCCAAACCAACACCGCCGTATAAAAACAGAGGATTGAAGCTGACAGATTCACCCGCGCCCACCCGACGGGCAGCGGCGTGTGCAAGTTCGTTTGGTTTTCCAACAACGAATGTGTCAAACGTGAATCTTTGATCCAATGGCGCACCGGGCAGGTCGTCGCTTTTGTTATAAGTTGCAGGCGCCTGCGCCGCGGCTTGTGTGGTTGCACGTGCACCATGTGGCAGTCTGGGCTTCACGCTACTTACACAAAAACGCACGCGACGTACCGCTGCATCGACTACGTTAATTTGGTGCACAATAAGGTCAGAGAAATTTTGTGCGACGTAGTTACCAAGAAAATTGGTCGGCACGTTCAATACGGCCACGTCATCTTCAATCGAGTCAAATTCGATCGGGGCGATCCAATTTCTATAATTATTTGCACCAACAGTCTTTTCAATGGACTGTTTAATCGCACCCCAATCAACGGTATTCATATTTATTCTCTTCCCGACCCAAGTTCAAACGACCCTACCGTTGAGACGCACTTGAATTGGCAACAAATATTTGCGCGCTGTTGTAGCGCACAGAGATAAAATGTCTGAAATGGACAAAAAAAGCAAACCGTTAAAAACGATGCCGGTCATTCCATACCGTCGACTTTAAATTGTCCCCCAAGTGCGAGTCACCCGCAAGTCAACGTTAGCAATTTCAAACTGACCTGAGCAACAGAACTATGCACTTGACTCGCATTTTTCTAAAAAGAATCTCTGAGTCTAAAAAATGCCCTCAGAACACAAAAAAGGCGCCGCAAAATGCAGCGCGCTTTTTAAATTAAATCCGATTTGCGATTAGGCTATTGCTTTTACGCGTGCGGATAGACGGGACATTTTTCGTGACGCTGTGTTTTTGTGGAACACACCTTTTGTCACGCCGCGCATCAGTTCAGGCTGAGCTGCGCGCAGTGCGTCTACTGCCGCGTCTTTATTCCCGCTTGCGATCGCTTCTTCGACTTTACGAAGGAACGTGCGAATGCGTGAACGACGCGCTTTGTTTACTGCTGTACGACGCTCGGTTTGACGTGCGCGTTTCTTGGATTGAGGCGTATTTGCCATATGTCTCTCATCCCATTGCTTGGGTTACGTATATTCTGAGTTCGCGTCTTTAGGCCCGACTCATCGCCGAGTCAACAGGCCATTCACGTTTTTGCTGAAAAAACGCGAACATCAGGGTTATTTGTCGCGAAATTGCGGTTCGCGCTTTTCCATGAAGGCGCTCATACCTTCTTTTTGGTCTTCGGTAGCAAACATTGAATGGAACAAACGACGTTCCATCAATAGCCCTTCTGCTAATGTGGTTTCATATGAACGGTTTACAGCTTCTTTTGCAGCCATAACCGCAATCATTGATTTTTCTGCGATTTTTGAGGCAGCGCCCATCGCTTCGTCCATTAGCTTTTTGGCGGGGACAACGCGGCTGACCAAACCACAACGTTCGGCCTCTTCAGCATCCATAAAGCGACCGGTTAGGTTCATATCCATGGCTTTTGATTTACCAATCGAGCGTGTCAAGCGCTGTGTTCCGCCCATGCCCGCAATCACACCAAGGTTAATTTCGGGTTGGCCAAATTTGGCGTTGTCTGCCGCAATAATGAAATCGCACAGCATCGCTAATTCGCAACCACCACCAAGTGCATACCCCGACACTGCAGCGATA
Organism: Paracoccaceae bacterium; assembly: GCA_009920815.1. Classification (GTDB taxonomy): domain Bacteria; phylum Pseudomonadota; class Alphaproteobacteria; order Rhodobacterales; family Rhodobacteraceae; genus CAJXSD01. The sequence continues at coordinate 22,365 of RFZH01000002.1, read as the reverse complement.
ATTGGCTTGCGAATGCGTGCGATCCGATTTGATTGATCGGCGAATAGGTCGCCTGCAAAGACATCGACAAAACTTTGGCTGCTCATCATCTTGATGTCAGCGCCGGCTGCAAAGGCCTTTTCCGACCCTGTAATAATGATGCAGCGAACTTTATCATTTTTTTGGGCATTTTCCAGCGCGTCTGTAAGCTCTGCCAACAATTGGTCGTTCAAAGCGTTCAACGCATCTGGGCGGTTTAATTTCATCACCGCAATGTGGTCTTCGATCTCTACGATGATCGTCTCATAAGCCATGAAACAGTCTTTCGGTTGTTTATCTGAGTCCCGTTCAATATCACGATTGCGAGATGGATCAAGCTATCTTTGACACGAAGGGCAGAAGAAGCTGGATCGCCCGGACTGAACAAGACGTTCGATTTTTGACGAACATTCAGTATTCTTGCACTTTTCTTGTTCGCGACCGTAGACATCAAAGCTGTGTTGAAAATAACCCAGTTCGCCATCAGCTTGTCGAAAATCACGCAGTGACGATCCTCCAGCTTGTATTGCTGCCTCTAGCACAGTGCGAATTGTGGGAATCAGTTTTGCGGTTTCTTGCGGTGAAATATCATTGGCCAGCCTAGCAGGGTGGATTCCTGTCTTGTACAAGACTTCGCATACGTAAATGTTGCCCAATCCTGCCACGACGGATTGATCTAAAAGGACCGATTTGATTGGGGACTTTTTGTTGGAAATGCGTTGCCCAAGATAGCTTTCGTTGAAACTGTTCGAGAAAGGTTCCGGTCCCAACACTTTAAGCAAGGAATGATCGTCAAGTTTGGCAGTTTCGATCAAATCCATTGCTCCAAAGCGGCGTGGGTCGTTGAATGTAACCCTTGCGCCATTATCAAATTCTAACACAACGTGATCGTGTTTTTGTTGTGCTGGATGGTCATGCACGAACTGCCCCAATGGATCGCCGGACACCAATATACGTCCAGACATGCCTAAGTGAATTAATAAGGTTTCGCCGCCATTCAGTGTGGCTAGGATGTATTTAGAGCGACGTGTAAGGCGTTCAACCCGCTGGCCTGTTAACCGATCAGCCATATTTTCAGGGAACGGCCAACGTAAATTTGGTCGGTTCACGTGTGCGTTCGTAATGACCGCACCAGTCATCGAAGGCGCAAGCCCCCGCATCACTGTTTCGACTTCTGGCAATTCGGGCATCTGGGGATCCTCTTTTCAACCGAACTTAATCAATCATACGCGCGGATCCAATGGGGCGCCTCTTGTTATTTTCGCGTAAACACGGTGTTGCGCAACCACTTTACCATTTCGGAGAGCCGTTGAGAGTTTTCATGCCACGTGTTCAACCCGCAAGCAATTGCCGCGGCGCACGTAATGTAAAAGGATAATTCAAGACCAGACAAAGTTTACTCACACACTGATTAAAACAAATGTTTTGTATTCGTCATTCAAGGCGAAATTATGCCCCTTTTATGTTGGTTTTTGTGTGCGCTGCGACGATATCAACCAAAGATCGCATTGCATGATGGGGTCATCACAATATATGAAAGGCTCAGATGCAAGGAAATCTTGATGAACGATAAGTCAGATAACACCACACATTTCGGGTTTCAAACCGTACCAGAAGCGGAAAAAGCGTCGCGCGTTCAAGGCGTTTTCGGCAGTGTGGCGTCGAAATACGATATAATGAATGATGTGATGTCGATGGGTATTCACCGCATTTGGAAAGATGCGATGATGGATTGGTTGGCCCCACGTGCTGGTCAAAAGCTTTTGGACGTCGCAGGTGGAACGGGGGATATTTCGTTTCGCTTTCTCAAGCGTGCAGGTTATGGCCATGCAACCGTTTGCGATTTGACCGAACCCATGCTGATCGCAGGTCGTAAGCGCGCAGAAGCAGATCAAATGGCAGATCAGTTGGATTGGGTCGTCGGTGATGCAATGGCGTTACCATTTCATGACAATACTTTCGATGTGTATACGATCAGTTTTGGTATCCGAAATGTCACGCGCCCTGAGGAAGCCCTACGCGAAGCGTATCGCGTTTTAAAACCCGGTGGGCGGTTAATGGTGTTGGAGTTTTCCCAAATCCCTAACGACTTGATGCAGCGGATCTATGATATCTATTCATTTAATTTTATCCCAACCATGGGAAAAATTATTGCAAACGATCGAGACAGTTATCAATATCTTGTTGAATCAATTCGGAAATTTCCTGATCAAGAAACATTCTTAGGCATGGTGCGAAATGCGGGATTTGAAAATGCCAAATTCCGTAATTTAACGATGGGTATTGCGTGTTTGCATTCTGGTTGGAAGATTTAGATGCGCGGACCCCATAATATCATTCGACTCATTCGCACGGGCGCAACGCTAGAACGCACTGGTGCGATGCGTGTGATCCTAAACGCTATGGAGGCGCCGCGCTCGCTTCGTATTGCGGCGCGTATTCTGGGGTGGCCATTTCAGTTTTTGGGGTTAAAGGGCGATCCATCAATGCCGCCTGTGACCCGTGCTTTGACGGCACTAGGCCCTGCCTATATAAAGTTTGGGCAAATTTTGTCGACGCGCCCTGACGTTGTGGGCAATGATCTGGCGCAGCAATTGCGTGTATTACAAGATAAATTACCACCATTTTCGACACATTTGGCGAAGCAAAGTTTTCAATTAGAAACCTCGCTGAACCCAGACGCAATCTTTTCTGAATTCAGCGAACCTGTGGCAGCTGCCTCGATTGCGCAGGTGCACAAGGCGAAGTTGGCAGAAACTGGCGAAACGGTTGCCGTAAAAGTTCTAAGGCCAGGTATCGAAAAGGCATTTCGTCGTGATGTTGACGCGTTTTATCTAGCGGCCCGCGCTATTGAAATTTTGGCTCCATTTGCACGCCGTCTGCGGCCAATGGATGTCATCGAACATTTTGAGGGCGTTGTATTGGGAGAGCTTGACCTGCGTCTTGAAAGCTCTTCGGCGTCTGAGTTTTCGGCAAACACGGAAAAGGATCAAGGATTCCGTGTGCCGCGCGTTAAATGGGCTTTGTCTGGGCGGCGTGTGATGACGCTGGATTGGGTCGAAGGAACACCGCTCGGCGACAATGATGCGCTTGATGAAAAAGGTTTTGATCGCGTTGAGTTGGGCGAGCGTGTATTGCAGCTGTTTTTACAACATGCGCTACGTGACGGATATTTTCACGCTGACATGCACCAAGGCAACCTAAAGGTTGGCGATGACGGTGCGATTGTTGCCTTTGATTTTGGGATCATGGGGCATATCGATGAATACACGCGCCGGGTTTATGCCGAAATCCTGTTTGGTTTTATTCGACGTGATTATCAACGTGTCGCAGAGGTGCATTTCGAAGCAGGTTATGTGCCGTCATCACAAGATGTGGATGAATTTGCCCGCGCATTGCGCGCGGTCGGCGAACCGATTTTTGGCATGGATGCAACCCATATTTCAATGGGCCGCTTGTTAAACCATCTGTTTGAAGTGACGGAACGTTTTGGTATGGAAACGCGTACCGAATTAATTTTGTTACAGCGCACCATGGTGGTTGTCGAAGGCGTCGCGCGTTCGCTTAGTCCACAAATCAATATTTGGCAGGTAGCACGTCCAGTCGTCGAAAATTATATCCGAGACAGTATTGGTCCGCTTGCTGCTGCGCGGGATTTGATGAATACTTTGCGTGTGGTTGGCAGATTTGGACCACGATTACCCAGTCTTGTAGAGCGTGCATTGATTGCACAATCCAAGTCCGAAGTTGTTAACCCGCCTCAAAAAATCTGGCGCACTTTTTATCGAGCGATGATTATTTTTGGCTTGTTTGCAAACGCTGGTGCATTGGTCTGGTTGGCGACACGATTTTAGATTTTAAGTGCCGTCACCATGTCGGAATAAACGTAATTCCCGTCGGGAAGTCCTAGAACGGCTTTGCCGTCTTCTAGGCTGACTTCTTGAACAGAATGATAAGAGTAGACTGAGCCTGTTTCTAATTCGGTTTCACCATCGTAGGGAATAATGTGCACGGGCCAAATTCTCGTCGGCCTGGACAGCGTTTGCATCGGCTTGGGTCATGACATTGCGTGTTTGGCTAGAAATCACAGCATCACTGGAAAGCAGCCTTACCATTGCGTTGAGGATCTCGTTGTTTGGGTTTGCGCTTTGCGTGGCCGCCTGCAGACCATCAGCTAACCGCCATGGATCTGATGCCGCTGCGGGATGAATGCGCAAGCTCTGTGCCCCGATACCACTGTCAAATTGGAACAATCCTTGATCGGTCGGCGCGATACTTTGATCAATAACAGAAAATTCTGACACCAAGTTTGCTGCCAATTGATCCAAATTAGTCAATGCCGTTTGGCTGTCGGAATTATAAATGTGGGCCAACCCGCCGATCCGACCTGTCAGAAATGTCGCCTCGGATTGTCCATTGACCACAAAAGACAGCACATCGGATTACGTATCATGAGACACCGTAATCTGCGAGGCCCGCGTTTCCAATAAGGCTGTGCCTTCTGGCGTGTACACGGCTATTTTGCCATTTTCACGATCGTATATTTTGAATTCAATTGCGTCTGATAAGGTCGCCAGTAATTGATCACGTTGATCTAATAATCCCGCATAATGACCATTTTTCCGAGTTGTGCTTCCAATTGCATTATTAACCTTTTGGAGGGCAGCGAGGGTTTTGTTGACATCGCGCAAATCATTTTCCAATGATTTTTTGGTTTGTGATTGCAGCTCTTTTATCCCCTGCGCTGCGGTGGAAATACCTTTGGCATAACGTTCGGCTGCGCTTGCCGCGCGTGATAATCGTTGTGGATCATCGGGTTGCCCTGCGGCCTCGATAATGGCATTTCTAAATGCGTTTAGACGAGACCCTAAAGAATAATCTGACGTTGTGTCACCTGTCAGGCGGCTGAGTGATTGCGCAAAATCAGCCTGTGTTTGATCTTTGCTGAGCTGAGCTGTAGAACGCCGCAGATCCCTCAGGATTGCATTGTTTTCTTTGCGTTGGATCGCGTCGATGGTCGCGCCATCATGTTCGCCCGCGCGGGCCGAGACAGCAAGACTGCGTTTCGCGTAATTGGGTGTTAGCGCGTTTGAGATATTTGACGAGATCAGCTCTGTCGATTTGGTTGCGACATGCAAACCAGACAGTGCGTTTGTCAATGCGGCTCCGAGTGACATGCGAGCATCCCCCTATCGAATGATATTTGTGGTTTCTTGCAGCATTTCATCTACAGTTTGGATGACCTTCGCGTTCGACGAATAGGCGCGCTGTGTCTGGATCATGCTTGTCAGTTCTTGCGCAACGTCGGTGGCGGATTCTTCGAGGGCGTAGGAGACAACATCCCCTGTTGGACCATCACCTGCGTCCCACAGAAAAAACGTTCCGCTTTCCGGTGAAGCGAGATAGGTTTGTTTGTCTTGTGCACCAAGCCCATTTGGATTTGGCAGATCAATCAAGGGAACTTGGAAAATACGGCGAGATATACCCGTATCGAAAAAGGCGTATACATTCCCGTTTTCATCAACTTCGACGCCAGTCATATTGCCAACGGGTGATCCGTCCTTTTTTAAGGATACCGGGGCAAAGCTATCCGAAAATTGTGTAATGCCATCACTATCACCATATTTCCCGATTTCAATTTCGATGGGGCCGCCCGCGACTTCGATGATAAAGCTTCCTGTTGTTGGCGCATAGGTGCCGCCGCTAATTGTGTCTACATTTTTTAATGTCCCCCCCCGAGGTCTGATCATCTTCGAAGGATAGAGTATATTCGCCTATAATCGCATCACCCGTCGCTGAATCGCGGATGGTTAGGACCCATTCATTGGATGACCCAGATGCGGGCACGACAGGGGTAAATTCCAACTTTAGATTCTGTGATGTCCCAAGATTGTCATAATATTCGATAGAAAGATCCTGAAGATTGCCGTCCGAGGACGCGTCCGTTGACGTTGCAGGCAAATTGACGCCCAAGCTCATGCGTGTGGTCGGTTCTCCAGTGAATTGGTTGGTGTTAATTTTGATCGGTTCCAAGCCGTCGCTTGTATCGCGTGGATAGGATGGCATGGTCCCATCTGCCAACGCGGGCCAACCCAAAAGGACCAAACCGGATTCAGTTGTTAACAGGCCCTCTGCATTTGTTCGAAAAGATCCGGTTGTTGCCAATAACATCGTGCTGTCACCATTGTTGGCTTTAACTTCTGACGTGCGTGCAACAGGTAAAAATCCGCGACCGCGGACAGCCAAATCAGTTGGGTTTGCTGTGGATGTTAACGCTCCGCCCTGATCAATCAATCGCTGATTGGTGGTGTGCACGCCACCGGCAGAATAGGTGCCACCGTGTCCACCAATGACCATCGAATGAAAATCGGTTTGAACCCGGCGATATCCGTAGGTCGCCGAGTTCGCAATATTATCAGAAATCGTAGCCAATCGGCTGGCATTCGCCGCGAGCCCAGCGACGCTTGCATTCAGTGAGGAAGAAATTGTCATGGAAACGCCTTTCGATTCTGTTGACTTGTTCGTCACAGGTTTAAGGGCGTGGGCTTAACATCCTCCTAATAGTTCAAATTGAATCTAATTCTGCCTTAGGAACACAATTTCAATTCTATTGTTGCGCATCGACATGGGATTTCGAACCCGATGTTCGCGATCGCCATGACCGGTAATGCGCGCAACGCGATTTTGATCCATTCCTATCGCCGTAAATAGGGTACGCACGTGATTGGCACGCTGCATCGTATCCGTCCAATGGCTGGGCTGTGCCAGAACAACCGGTGTGGCCGCAATATGGGCATGTATTGCCACAGGGTTGGTCACCAGTCGCGAACTTTCGACGACAATCTGAGACAGCTGATGCAAGAGTTCTGTTGGCCTATTGTCATCATGGAACAAGGGTCGATTTGGGCGATCGAACAATTCAACGACAAGCCCTTCGTCGGTAACTTCTGATACAATATGCTTAAGCACATCATCGGATACCGCGCTTTCCCCAGATCTTGCCTTTAGCGCGTCCTGAATATCGCGCAACGCATTCAGGGCCTCTTCCTCTTGGCTGCCTTGGTCATCCAGTCCGGTCGCCCCCCGCGATCCTACGCTTTCGGTCGGATGTACAGTAGATGCGCCAATCCCCTGACGCGTCAGCGTATTTTCCGTAAAAACAGAATCCCCCACGAACGAGCTATCCCCGCCGCCAGAGGTGCGATTAATTGCAAATGTAGGACTAAAGTAATCTGCAATCCCTTTGCGTTGTTGTTCAGTCGTCGCGTTCAAAAGCCACATCAACATAAAGAAAGCCATCATCGCGGTAACAAAGTCGGCATAGGCCACTTTCCACGCACCGCCGTGGTGTCCACCACTCACGATGATTTTCTTACGTTTGATGATGATTGGCGCGACATTGTTATGTGTCGTCATAATTCACCACCTATTTCTCACCCAAGATCAGAAATAGGCGATAAACCTTACCCAAAGCGTTAACAGATAAAATTGCGCGGTTTTTTAATAGCTATAGTCTTTGAAGACCCGCGTTACATCACCGTTCCAATCGCCATGATATTTCTCTAAAAGCTCATCCGCAGGGGTCTGTCCTGTTTCGAGGCTTTCTTTCAGAGCATTCAGGAAATGTGTTTCATCTGGAACCAACCCACCTGATCCCGCGCGCGCACGGGCCTTTAGGCCGCTTTCTGATATCGCAACAACTTGCTTTGCCAGTTCGCGCATATTTATGTCGCCAACCTGTGCCTGTAATCCCTGTTCGGATGCGGCAATACGCAATGCGTTTCGTGTCTCTTCATCAAAGCCTTTAACTAGGTCATAGGCCGCGTCCAATGCAGATTGATCATATGTCAAGCCGACCCAAAACGCAGGCAGGGCGCACAAGCGCCGCCAAGGACCGCCATCTGCCCCGCGCATTTCGATAAACTTTTTGATCCGTGCTTCGGGAAAAATGGTTGTCAGGTGATCCGCCCAATCCGACAAGGTCGGTGTTTCCCCGGGCAAAGCAGGCAGCTGACCTTTTAGGAAATCGCGGAAAGATTGCCCAAGGGCGTTGATATACTTTCCGTCGCGATAAACGAAATACATTGGTACGTCCAAGGCATAGTCAACCCAACGTTCAAACCCAAACCCGTCCTCAAAGACAAAGGGCAACATGCCTGTGCGATCTGCGTCTAGATCACGCCACACGCGGCTGCGCCAGCTTTTGTGATTGTTTGGCTTGCCTTCCAAGAATGGTGAATTGGCAAACAATGCGGTTGCAACGGGTTGCAAGGCAAGCGCGACACGCAGTTTTTGAACCATATCGGCTTCGGATCCGAAATCCAAATTCACTTGGACGGTACAGGTGCGGTACATCATGATTTTGCCCATGGTTCCGACACGATCCATATAGTCGGTCATCAATTTATAGCGCCCCTTGGGCATGACTGGCATCTGTTCATGCGGCCAATGTGGCGCGGCACCCAAGCCGATAAAGCCAACGCCGATTTCATCGGCGATGGATTTGACTTCGCGTAGATGGGTATTCACCTCGTCGCAGGTTTGATGGATTGTTTCCAGCGGTGCCCCAGACAGTTCAAGCTGTCCACCTGGTTCCAAGGACACATTTGCCCCGTCCTTGGTCAGGCCGATCAGCTTGTCCGCTTCGGTAACAGGTGCCCAGCCATAGCGATCGCGCAATCCTTCGAGGACCGCCAAAATTGAACGCGGGCCGTCATACGGCAATGGGTTCAAGCTGTCTTTGCAATAGCCGAACTTTTCATGTTCGGTTCCAATGCGCCATTCCTCTTTGGGCTTACAGCCAGACGCAAGGTATTCTGCCATTTGTTCATGGCGCTCGATTGGGCCGCCACCAGATTGAGGAATGGACATATTACGCGCTCCAGATTGGTTTCTCAGGTTTGGTGATGTCGTGCTTTGATCCAAGTGTCAATGCAGGTATTTATTCGCGCCTAGGTATGTATCACGCTGCCATATTATAACAGATGCCTCACGCTCATGTGATAATTGGGCAAGCATGTATTCGATTTTGATACCGGGCAAGGCAGCAAATGCATCAAAAAGCTGATCTGCGCCCTTTGCATCCACGGGAATAATCAACGCTACATTTGCGGGTTGTTCAATGATCCAGCTTTTTTCGCCGGCAACTGTTTTCAAACTAATGCAGGACATGTCTTCGATTGTCACACCGCCACCCGAATAGGGGCCAAAATATGTGATTTGTCCTTCGATAAAGGTGACAACGCCTTGACCTTGGGCCGAATTTCGAAACCGACCCCGCTGGATCCCGATGATTGCCAAGAGGATTGCAACCGCACTTAGCGCATAACCAATTATTTGGATTAAGCCATAGCTTGCACTGGCCCAATATAACCCAAGCGCCCCCAAGGCGGCAGCCAACCCCAGTTCACGCCATCGCCAAAGCGTGTCTTTGGCTTCTGCGCGGATCATATCCAATCTCCCAGCGCCATTTGCCACAGTGTTAGCGCGCTGACGGCTGCTGTATCTGCACGCAGAATGCGTGGGCCAAGGCTGATGGAATGCGCGTTAGGATGTGCCGATAGCCGCGCGCGCTCGGCGTCTGAAAATCCGCCCTCAGGCCCAATAAAGATCGCCCATTTGCCACGCGGCAATGTGTTGATTGGTGTAGGTGTTTCGCCCACTTTAGCTTCGTCGCAAAATAGGATGTGCCGATCTTTGGGCCATGTGTCCAGCAGCTTTTTCATCGGCGTCAGATCATGAACCTGCGGTACATAGGTGCCACCGCATTGTTCGGTCGCTTCAACCGCATGGGCCTGCAGCCGGTCTTGTTTGATGCGATCTGAATTTGTGTAATCTGTCTGAACAGGAAAAATCGCCGCTGCGCCCAGCTCGGTCGCTTTTTCGACAATAAAATCGGTGCGCGCTTTTTTAATGGGCGCAAAGACAAGCCACAGATCGGGGGGTGTTTGCAAGGGCCGTGTTTGGTGAAGACATAGGGCTTCGCCGCTGCGCTTATTGCCCTCATTCAAGGTTGCCAACCATTCGCCATCGCGGCCATTGATCAGCAATATCTGATCGCCCACTGACAACCGTATTACGGCAAAAATATAATTCGCTTGATCGCGGTCCAAAGGAACGGATTGCGCTTTACCAAGCGGGTGATCTACAAAGAGTCGAATATTCGCTTTCATGGGGTGCATCTTATGTCTCAACAACAGATAAAGCCAGAGGTCAAAGGCCAAGTTTCTGACGCCGTACGTGGAAACTGGGTTGACCATTGGGCGCCTGCTTTGGCGCGGCCCTATTTGCGGCTGTCACGTGCAGATCGTCCCATCGGGACATGGCTTTTGCTGATCCCGTGTTGGTGGGGCGTTTTAATGGGTGTTTTGGCAACAGATGATGCCAGCCTCAACGATTTATGGATCTTTGTGTCCTGTGCTTTGGGGGCCTTTTTGATGCGTGGCGCGGGTTGTACATGGAATGACATCACCGATCGCAAATTTGACGGTGCTGTCGAACGGACACGTTCACGTCCAATCCCATCTGGTCAAGTGAGCGTTGCACAGGCTGTTGTCTGGATGGTGATCCAGGCCCTTTGCGGCGGTTTTGGTGTGATCAGCGTAGGGTTGATGGCCATTGCGCTTTTGGGGGCTGTCGGAAATCGCAGCACTCTGTCGCAGATTATAGCGTTCAGTGCCCTGCCTGCATTTGGTGCGCATTTGGTCTGGCAATTGCGCAATTTGAACATCAATTCCCCCGAAGTGCTTTTGACGCTGTTTCGGTCTAATCGTGATGCCGGGTTGATCCCTGTGATGTTTTTCGCCGCTGCTATGTTGCTATGATTGCATCACTGCAAAGAACTGCGTATCAAAGATGCAAATTCGGGGATTCAGAGATTTTATGCGCATATCCACATTTGTATACTCCGCACTTTTGTTTGTTGCGGCGGCGGGGTTAAGCGTTATCACCGCAATGGTTGCGGTAAAGACCATCGAAGACATTTCGCGCGCGGACGTGCTGCGTGCATTAAGCGCCGAAGGTTATAATTGGGCTGATGTTGATGCGGATGGCTTACAGGTCTTTTTGATCGGTTATGCCCCAGACGAAGCAACCCGGTTTACGGCCAAAAGCGTTGCTGGCACTGTTGTCGATGCGGCGCGTGTCATTGACCAAATGACTGTTATAGAAACCCGCGATGTCGCACCGCCCGAATTTCGATTAGAGTTGTTGCGTTCTGCGACTGGGGTGTCGGTATTTGGTGTTTTGCCCCGTCGTTTTGGTACCGAAGATCTGATCTCAGAGCTACAAGAGGTCGTCGGCCCCGATCAACGGGTGTCAGACTTGCTTGAGCTTGTTGAATATCCCGCGCCAGATAATTGGGCGCAAACTGTGCGCTTTGCCTTGGCGATGATCGCCGATGTGCCAAGTGCCAAGTTCACAGTCGTCAATAGTCGGATCACCGGCGATGCGGTCGTTGAAAGCCAAGATCAAAAGAAAAAACTGGAAACCAAATGGTCAAAACGCAAACCAGATGACCTTGTGTATCAGATAACGTTAAACGCGCCGCGGCCGGTCGTATCCCCTTATACGTTTCGCGCTGTCAAGGATGGGAAAGCGTTGAAATTTGATGCGTGTACGGCACAAACGGCCGTGTCCCGTGCGCAGATTGCAAAAGCCGCCGCTGAATTGGGATTTGACGGTAAACTTAGCTGCCAACTTGCGCTGGGCCGCCCAACAGATGCCTGGCCGCAGGTTGTGATCAAAGCGGTCCGAACTTTGTCAAACTTGCCGAATGGGGCGGTAACGATGACTGATACGGTGGTAAAATTGGTTGCGGGTGATGGAACCGAACAGGCGGAATTTGAACGTCAAAGTGGGATTTTGAAATCCCTATTGCCACCCGAATATAGTCTTGTCGCTGAATTTCCTGTGACGTCCGATGACAAATCCGAAAGCCAAGATTTCACCCTTGTGCGTAGTCCAGAGGGCTTGGTCCAGCTTTGGGGTTATGTCAATTCTGACATTGCGCTGGATATGGTCAAAAGCGTTGCCGTGGCGCATTTTGGTCAGGATAAAACCCATTTTTCAATCAAGGTTGATCCTGACCTCAGTCAAGATTGGACGCCACAGATTTTGACATCTCTTGATGCGATAGATGTTTTGAAAAAGGGTAAGGCGATCATTTCACAGCAAACAATTGCGATCTCTGGGACCTCTGAAAATCAAGAGGCGGGATCAGAATTGGCTGTGCTTTATGCGACAAAGCACACGATCACACAGGCGTTAAAACTTGATATCACCTATCAAGCCCCCGAGATTGGCGCGCTAGATGAAACCACGCCGCAGGATTGTATCGAAGAAATCAACGCGTTGCTTGAAACGCGCAAGATCAATTTTGAACCGGGTTCTGATCGCGTTGATCTCGAAGGTCAAAAGCTTTTGGATGATATTGCTGATATTTTGTCGCAATGTGGCGAATTTGATTTGGTCATTGCCGGTCATACGGACAGTCAAGGTCGCGAAGAGATGAACCGCGCCCTTAGCCAATCGCGCGCAAATGCAGTGTTGATGGAATTACAGCGGCGGCGTATCCTGACATCAAAGTTTGTGGCCAAGGGGTATGGTGAGGATCAACCCATAGCCCCCAACGATACCGATGAAGGTCGTGAGAAAAACCGCCGCATCGAATTTATGTTGGTTGAAAAAGCAAACACTGCGGACCAACCACAAGAGCAGCAAAAGGCACAAAACAATGAATAGAACAGAATTCATCATTGCAACGGCAATTGTATTGTTTGTTGCGTTTGCCCTTGGGTGGTTTGCGCGGTGGCTGTTGCACCGATTTACCCGTGTGTCCAAGGCTGACTTGGGTGAATTTGAACGGATGGCCCAAGAACTGCACGAAGCCGAAGAAACCCGTGATCAAGCCATCACATATCTACAACAACGCGAAGCCGAATTGACAAGCCAGCTTAACCAAACCGAGGCTGAATTGCGTGCCGCGATGGAAGGTCTACGCGAGGCCCGCCTCGAAGCCGAAGAACTTCGCACTTATATCGAAAAACAATCACAGTCATAATTGTTAAACCGCACTTTGTGCGCCTTGGCGGCAGGGTCATTTTCTGTCTGAAAATATCCCCCCCGGAGGCATTAACCCCGCGCTTGGCGGGGTTAATTCATTAATGGATCACCGTGTTGTCCGGGGTTTCACGATTGCTTGTGCCAATGCGATCCCCGATGATCAACCCATCAGGCCCTGCCGACACAGACACAGTGTCTCCGTCTAGAACATCGCCTGACAACAGCATTTCGGCCAATGGGTCCTGCAACGCACGCTGAATCACGCGCTTTAATGGCCTTGCACCAAAGACGGGGTCATACCCTTCGTTGGCCAACCACTGCCGCGCATCCGTATCAAGCGCCAGGGTTATTTTGCGACCCGACAGGCGTTTTTGTAACCGTGCCAACTGGATGTCCACGATGCCAGACATGTCATCACGCGCCAAACGGTCAAAAATGATCGTTTCATCCAGACGGTTCAAAAACTCTGGCCGGAAATGTGCGCGCACGGCGTCCATGACATCGCGTTTCGCGCCGGCTGTGTCTGCCCCTTCGGGCAATTGGCTTAACGCTTGCGCCCCAAGGTTCGACGTCAAAATGATCAAGGTCTGTTTGAAATCCACTGTTCGGCCTTGGCCGTCGGTCAAGATACCATCATCCAACACCTGCAACAAAACGTTGAACACATCTGGATGGGCCTTTTCAACTTCGTCAAAAAGCACAACTTGATACGGACGTCTGCGCACAGCTTCGGTCAAAACACCACCTTCATCATATCCGACATAACCGGGGGGCGCCCCGATCAATCGCGCAACCGCTTGTTTTTCCATAAACTCGGACATATCAATGCGCACCATCGCGTTATCGTCATCGAACAAAAATGATGCTACGGCTTTGGTCAGCTCGGTTTTGCCAACGCCCGTTGGTCCAAGGAACAAAAACGATCCAAGCGGACGGTTTTCATCATTCAAACCTGCACGCGCGCGCCGCACGGCGTTTGACAACGCAGTCACAGCCTTTTTCTGGCCGATCACACGACGGTGTAATTCGTCTTCCATGCGCAGCAATTTTTCACGCTCGCCCTCCAACATTTTGGACATTGGAATGCCGGTCCAGCGTTCGACCACTTGGGCGATTTGTTCTGGACGCACGGCCTCTTTGACCATAGCGGCCTCGTCTTCGCGATCCTCTGCTTGGGCCAATTGCTTTTCCAGTGCAGGGATAATGCCATAGGACAATTCCCCCGCACGCGCCAAATTCGCTTCGCGCTTTGCGATTTCCAAATCGGCGCGGGCGCGATCAAGCTGTTCTTTGATGTCACGCGCGGATGCCAATTTATCGCGTTCAGATTGCCATTTTGCGGTCAAGGTCGCACTGCGATCTTGCAAGTCCGCCAAATCTTTTTCTAACGTGGCCAATCGGTCCTGTGACGCTGCATCGTCTTCTAGGCGCAGCGCCTCGACTTCGATCTGCTTTTGTAAAATATCACGATCCAGCGCGTCCAATTCTTCGGGTTTGCTGTCAACTTCCATGCGTAAACGGCTGGCGGCTTCATCGACCAAGTCGATGGCCTTGTCAGGCAAAAACCGATCCGTGATATAACGATTTGACAAAGTCGCCGCCGAAACCAAAGCGCTATCCGAAATGCGCACGCCATGGTGCAATTCGTATTTTTCCTTGATCCCACGCAGAATGGAAATCGTGTCTTCGACCGTTGGTTCAGATACGATCACCGGTTGGAACCTCCGCGCAAGCGCCGCGTCCTTTTCAACATACTTGCGATATTCATCCAGGGTCGTGGCGCCAATGCAATGCAATTCACCGCGTGCCAACGCGGGTTTGATTAGGTTTGCCGCATCCATCGCGCCATCGCTTTTGCCTGCGCCAACAAGGGTGTGCATTTCGTCGATAAACAATATCACCTCGCCCGCGGCGGCCGAGATTTCGTTCAAAATCGCCTTTAGGCGTTCTTCGAATTCACCCCGATATTTGGCACCTGCAATCAATGCGCCCATATCCAACGCCATCAAACGTTTGTCACGCAAGGATTCAGGCACATCGCCCGAAATAATGCGCAATGCCATACCTTCGGCAATCGCGGTTTTCCCGACACCAGGTTCACCAATTAAAACGGGGTTGTTTTTGGTGCGCCGCGACAAAACCTGCATCGCGCGGCGAATTTCATCGTCACGCCCGATAATTGGATCGATCTTGCCTTCGCGCGCCGCAGCGGTCAGGTCGCGGGCATATTTTTCCAATGCCTCATAACTGTCTTCGGCGCTTGCGCTGTCGGCTGTTCGGCCTTTGCGGATGTCATTGATCACACTGTTTAATGCCTGTGCGGATACTTTGCCTGCGTCCAACGCGTCTTTTGCACCCGATTTCACCATCGCCAATGCCATTAACAATCGTTCGACGGGGACAAATTGATCACCCGCCTTTTTGGCAATATCTTGTGCATCGCCCAAAACCTTGACGGTTTGCGTATCGATATAGGCCTGCGCGCCACCTTGCACCTGAGGTAATTTGGCAATCGTTTGATCCAGATGCTGTTTAATCGCACCAGTATTTCCGCCAGATCTTTGAATAAGATTTGTCGCGAATCCCTGATCATCATCCAGAAGAGCCGTTAAAACATGCTCCGGAAGGATGCGTTGATGGTTTTCGCGAATGGCTATGGTTTGCGCCGCTTGGATGAAACCGCGGGCGCGCTCCGTGAACCTAGTCAAGTCCATGGTTGTTCTCCTTTCATAAGCGTCACATGTAAATTCGCCCGATTATCGGCGCGATTTTTGGTGACCTTGCCTAAGATTTTGGGGTCGAGACGAAAAAATTCAAGAGAATTTCAAAATTATATCCAAACGGACTAAAATAGATTCTTAGGTGTACTTTTATATATTTGTGAATAGTTAACAATACGAAAGGATCAATTATGCATATCATTTCTACCCATGTTTCAAATGTGCGCGTTGTCCACGCTGGGCAAACCATTTTTGGTTTAGTGACCTTTGAAACCGAACAAGGCCCGATTCATGTTGAATGTGCCGTTGTCCCACACGAACATCGTGATGTTATGGACCCGCACCCCCTTTTGCTTGCTGCGGCAAAGGCAAAAGTGCGCCGCAGTGGACATATTCAAAAAGAAGTCAAAAGCGTCACGGTCCATGACATGCTGATGTCTCGGGTTGCTTGACTGGCCACGTCAAAAGTGTCAGACACGCAGCGTTTTATCCAAGGAGAATACTATGTCTGATGATCGCCTCATTGTTGCCTTAGATGTTCCAAACATCGTTGCGGGATTGGATTTGGCTAGTCGGCTTGGATCATCGGTGTCCTTTTATAAAATTGGCCTTGGCATGTTGACCGGTGGCGGTTTGGCATTGGCGAACGAGCTTAAACATGAACACGGCAAACGTATCTTTTTAGATATGAAGTTTTTTGACATCGGCGCAACCGTCGAAGCGGCAGTACGCGGGATCGCACAATACGATCTCGATTTTCTTACCGTTCATGGTGACCCGCATGTGGTGGCCGCTGCAAAACAGGGTGCCGCAGGCAGCAATCTGAAAATATTGGCGGTCACGATTTTAACCTCACTCGATCGCGCCGACCTTGATCGCTCGATCTGCAAACCCGGCGACGTGCAAGATTTGGTTGTCGAACGCGCGGGTCGTGCATTTGAGGCAGGTGCAGATGGGGTCATCGCGTCGCCGCAAGAATCCGGTTTGATCCGTGCGCTGCCTGAATCAAACGGCTGTTTGATCGTGACGCCGGGCGTACGACCAGCTGGCGCGGACACGGGCGATCAAAAGCGCATCACAACGCCCGCACAAGCCATCATGAACGGATCCGATCACATTGTGGTTGGTCGCCCTATTTGGAAAGCCGCCGACCCACGCGCCGCAGCCGACGCAATCGTTCGCGAAATGCAATCCGTGTAAATGATTTTGGTCTTTGATTCTTCAAAGACCAAACGCCTTCGGCGAGGATATTTTTAGACAGAAAATGAAAATGCGGCGTCTTCTGCCATTTTCTGTTAGCTAAATATCCTGGGGTGAATTGGCCAGCGGCCAAGAGGGGCAAAGCCCCTAATCGTCAATCACATGACCTGACTCGTGATCGGCCGACGTCCACCAGAAGTTAACTTATGAACGCCGTCTGAACAGAGCACGATTGGGATTATCGCGCGCCCGAACGCGGCACCGCCATCAACATTGATATGGGTTCCAAAATGGGTGGGTTCGGCAATCGGTGTGTGGCCGTGGATCACCAAAAACGGCAAATTTTTTGGGTAATACCCGTCAGGTGCGCGCAGCCATAAGAGGTCTTCTTCGTTCTGGGCATCCATCGAGTGCGATGGATTTATGCCAGCATGGGCAAAGATGAAAGTATTGTCGCAGTGCAGAAGTTCTTGTGATTTAAGAAAATCAACATGCGCCTGTGGAACGTTGGCAATCGCTTGTGCGTGAATTTCGTATAAACGATCAATCATCGGCGTCACCGTAATACCGTATGACGCCAGTGTTTCAATACCGCCGATCTTTTCATGAAACCAATGCATACCGACCAACATATGTGCGTCATGACGCGGGGGCGTTTGCATGAACCATTCAAACATACGGTCGTGGTTCCCTTTAAGTACGGTCCAATTGCGGCCTGCTGCGATGCCGTCGATAAGAAACTGGATGACGCCCTTGCTATCAGGGCCACGATCAACCAGATCCCCGATAAAGATTATTTTGGCGTCTTTGCCACCGTCTTGGTCAATCAAATCAACCGCGTTGGCCAGTTTGTCCAAATGTCCATGAATGTCGCCAATCACGTAGAGTGGTTGCATGTGGGTTACCTCTCAGAAAAAAGGGCCGCGTCGTTGAACGATGCGGCCCATTTGAAACGATGATTGCGCAGGGTTAACCCACGCGACGTTTGCGTGCAGCCAACAATTTCAAGCGCAAGGCGTTCAATTGGATGAACCCTGCCGCGTCTTTTTGATCGTATGCGCCGGCGTCTTCTTCGAAAGTCACATGTGCTTCGGAATAGAGCGAATAATCTGACCAACGGCCCACGGTGCGCGCAGAGCCTTTGTACAGTTTCAAACGTACAGTGCCTGTGACGTTTTCTTGGCTTTTGTCGATCAAGGCTTGTAGCATTTCGCGTTCTGGGCTGAACCAGAAACCGTTATAGATCAATTCCGCATAGCGGGGCATGATGCTGTCTTTCAAATGACCTGCACCGCTGTCTAGGGTGATTTGTTCGATGCCGCGATGTGCTTCAAGCAAGATATCCCCGCCTGGAGTTTCATAAATGCCGCGTGATTTCATACCGACAAAGCGGTTTTCAACGAAATCCAAACGGCCAATCCCGTGTTTGCGGCCGTATTCGTTCAATGCGGTCAGGATAGTCGCAGGCGACATTGCTTCGCCGTTGATTGCAACGGCATCGCCTTTTTCAAAGGTGATTTCGATATATTCAGGCGTATCTGGCGCGTCCTCTGGGTGGACGGTACGTTGATACACGTAATCTGGTGCTTCTTCGGCAGGGTTTTCCAAAACCTTGCCTTCGGACGAGGTGTGCAACAGGTTTGCGTCCACTGAAAACGGTGCTTCGCCACGTTTGTCTTTGACGATTGGGATTTGGTTTTCTTCGGCGAATTGCAGCAACTTTGTGCGGCTGGTCAAATCCCACAAACGCCAAGGTGCGATCACCTTGATGTTTGGGTCCAACGCATAGGCCGACAATTCGAACCGCACTTGGTCGTTGCCTTTGCCCGTTGCGCCGTGGGCCACAGCGTCGGCGCCTGTCATTTCCGCGATTTCCACCAAACGTTTTGAAATCAATGGACGCGCGATGGATGTGCCCAGCAAATAAAGCCCTTCGTACACCGCGTTGGCGCGGAACATGGGGAATACGAAATCACGGACGAATTCTTCGCGGATGTCTTCGATATGGATATTTTCAGGCTTGATGCCCAACAATTCTGCCTTTTGGCGCGCTGGCTCAAGCTCTTCGCCTTGGCCAAGATCGGCGGTAAAGGTCACGACTTCGCAACCGTATTCGGTTTGTAGCCACTTTAGGATGATTGATGTATCAAGGCCACCAGAATAGGCCAGGACAACTTTTTTCGGTGCGGACATGCGGAATCCCCCAGTTTGCGTTGTCACGCGCGATACCGTGTTTTCGAAACGGGGGCAAGGATAAGGGCGCAGATTCCTGTTGGTTTTGCCCAATTTAATTGGTTTTTGTATGCAAAAGTATATTCTGCGGAACGATCTTATTCCCTTGCATAACGTCATATCCTGAGCCACACATTTGGCATGACAGACTTTAAATCCCTTGCTCAGACTGCAGAAACCGCGATGCGTGGCGTGTTTGATGAAACACCATTGCAACGCAATGAACATTTGTCCGCGAAGTATGACGCTGATATTTGGCTTAAACGCGAAGATCTAAGCCCGGTGCGATCCTATAAACTGCGCGGTGCATTTAACGCTATGCGCAAGGTGGTCGCGACACAGAATAAATTTGTTTGTGCCTCTGCGGGCAACCACGCCCAAGGTGTGGCCTATATGTGCCGCCATTTTGATGTGCATGGCGTTATTTTCATGCCTGTTACGACCCCTCAGCAAAAGATCCAAAAAACCAAGATTTTTGGTGGGGACAATATCGAAATCCGCCTGTTTGGCGATTATTTTGACGATTGTTTACGTGCGGCCCAAGCGTTTTGTGATGCCGAAGGGGCGCATTTTTTGCCACCCTTTAACGACGAGGATGTCATCGAAGGCCAAGCATCCGTTGCCGTTGAAATTGAACGACAACTGGGGACTGTGCCCGATCATATTGTGCTGCCTGTGGGCGGTGGCGGGTTGTCATCTGGGGTGATCAGTTATTTTGATACCGCGTGCCACTTTTCGTTGGTTGAACCGTTAGGCGGGGCATGTTTGTGGTCGGCCTTGATTGCAGGCAAACCTGTGAATTTGGATAAGGTGGACACCTTTGCAGATGGCGCAGCGGTTGGGCGGATTGGGGACAAGACATTTGCCAGACTCAAAGGGATTGGTTTGGCTAATGTGCTGCGTATTCCTGAAGATCGCATATGTACAACCATGTTGGATATGTTGAACGTCGAAGGCATCGTTTTGGAACCGGCGGGGGCGTTGTCTGTTGATGCGCTTAAGGACTTGGGCCAAGCCATCCGTGGGCGCACCGTCGTTTGCGTCACGTCAGGCGGGAATTTCGATTTCGAGCGTCTGCCCGAAGTCAAAGAACGCGCCCAACGCTTTTCCGGGGTAAAGAAATACCTGATACTTAGGATGCCACAACGTCCAGGTGCGTTGAAGGAATTCTTGAATTTCTTGGGGCCCGAGGATGACATCACCCGCTTTGAATATCTGAAAAAATCTGCACGCAACTTTGGGTCGATTCTGATCGGTATCGAAACGAAAACCCCCGAACAATTTGACGGATTTTTTCATCGTTTGAAAGAGGCGGGTTTTACCTACACCGACATTACCAATGATGAACTGTTGTCTCAATTTGTGATATAATGGAAATTTCTGGAAAAATAGCTGTTGTTACAGGGGCTGCGCGCGGGATTGGCCGCGCGATTGCCGAAGCTCTGATTGCAGGCGGGGCGCGTGTTGTTATCTGTGATTTGGTCTTGGAACAGGTCAGCAAAACCGGCAAAGAGATCGGCGCAACGGCGATCCGCTGCGATGTGTCAAAGCCCGATGCGATCAAAGATATGATTGACACGGTTCAGGCAAACATCGGGGCAATTGACATTTTTATTTCGAATGCCGGTTTTGTCGGGGGCGAGCCCCATCATGCGGCATCCGCCGATGATGCGATCTGGCAGAAATCATGGGATATTCACGTTATGGCCCATGTCTGGGCCGCGCGCAATCTGTTGCCTGATATGATAAAACGCAAAAGCGGCTATTTGATTAATGTTGCCTCTGCTGCGGGGTTATTAAGTCAGATTGGTGATGCAGCTTATAGCGCGTCCAAGGCCGCCGCCATCAGTTTTGCCGAGTCTCTTGCGATTTCTCATGGGGAAGATGGGGTCAAGGTTTCCGTAGTTTGTCCGCAATATGTTGCGTCAGATATGTTGGGATATTCTGACCCCTCGGCCGCACCTGTTCACGACGGGCTGATAACGCCTGCGCAGGTGGCTGAAACTGTGATCGATGGGATTGTGCAAGAAACATTCCTGATCTTGCCCCATGAAATTGTCAGATCATATGTGGCGCATAAGGCATCTGACCATGACAGGTGGATCAAGGGCATGCGTAAATTGCGGCGCAAGGCGTTGGATCAAACGGGATCGACCCATCCAGAAAAGATTCATTTGTTAATCTAGGCTGGCTGATCCGAACCGTGTCAGGCGGGCCATCGCGCATGCC
The DNA here is from genome assembly GCA_009920815.1 of Paracoccaceae bacterium. Lineage (GTDB taxonomy): Bacteria > Pseudomonadota > Alphaproteobacteria > Rhodobacterales > Rhodobacteraceae > CAJXSD01. Next base: position 904 of record RFZH01000002.1, on the reverse strand, counting down.
TTCGGCGAGGATATTTTTGGACAGAAAATGACACCTGTTAAGCGGCCTTGACGCGATGTGTTTTGTCTAAAAACTCATGTCGCGCCTCTGCATAGGCTATACGGATGGCGTCGAGGTCAATATCGCCGGCACGTCCTTTTGCTGCGGCGGTTTCCCCGTTTTGGCAAAGATCAGCAAAAACGCCAAAGCCAATATTCAGAGCGCTGCCCTTGAGAAAGTGCAATTGCTCTTCCAAGGATGGCTCTGCCTCGGTTTGACCAAGGCGACCGATTGTATCATCCACTTCTTCTAAAAAAGTTCGATGACTTCTTCGAAATCTTCTGGTCCGACTTCGTTGCGCAATTCTTGCACGCGTTCCCAATTAATCATGGCACTCTCCTGTGTTTCCCATAACTGAGATGACATCGAAAGTGTAAACAGGGCGCTAAATTTCAGATTTTAGTAAATCGAATTGTTCTGATTCAGTGTCTGTTAAGCATACAGACCCTATACCCAAAGCGTTATTCGTTTCAGAGGTTTTCGTGCAACAAGCAGTGCAACATACTACAACATCAAACGCTATTCGCCGTGTTTTGGTTGTGGATGACGGTCGATTGCAACGGCGCATTTTGTCATCCATGTTGACCCGCTGGGGGTTCGAGGTTTTCGAGGCAGAGGATGCATTTCAAGCGTTGTCTGTTTGTAAAGAGACTTATCCAGATTTGGTGTTCTCGGATTGGATGATGCCCGGTTTAACCGGATTGGAGTTTTGCAAACAATTTCGGCAGCTGCATCCGGATCATTACAGCTATTTCATATTGCTGACATCGAAATCGGAAAAAATGATATCGCAATGGGTTTAGAAACCGGTGCGGATGATTTTTTGGCCAAACCTGTAAATGCGCATGAATTGCGCGCACGCATC
>RFZH01000001.1 GCA_009920815.1 Paracoccaceae bacterium | reverse complement strand
TCCAATAATCGTTCAACGGCATCCAAAACCGCCCGGGTCAGTTCTTGATCGACCTGACGGCCCGAAATGTGAATGGCGAACCCGTCCCGATCCTTGGTTTGGCGCAGCGTGATCCCATTCGCCAAACGACGCGTATCCAAGGACGGCTTGTCCACCTTGGGCCGCCCTGCCCGTTTAGCCGTTGGATCCAAACCGGTTTCGACCTGCTTCAAGATCGGCTCAATCACCGCCCAATCGTCGGCTGCAGTTGTGCAACGGTGATCATCCAGCGCCTCGCGGAGGCGCCCCCCTGCCCCCATACGAAGCGCGTTGGCAATGCGCAAACCTTGGCGTTCAGAAAGCGTTTCAGGATCGTTTAGCATATCCCCCAACTCTTCGAAGATTGTGGCAAAGCTGCGGATCTTGGACCGCTTGGCCTTTGATCCGCTGGCAAAAAGGATATTCACCGCCTCTTCGACCGTGGCATAAAATCCGTTCTGCGCGGCCATCGCGGCCACCCTTCCCCGTTCAAAATGGCTTAGGTTCGACCGAACTTCGTTTTCCTCGACCATGGCAACCAAGGCGTCCGAGGTTGATTTTGGCGCCTTAACAACCGCCTTGATCGTTGCATAGCGGTCTTGGCCTGACAGCGCATAAAGCGCATTAAACGCCAACAAGCGACGATAGCCAGAAATCACGCCATAGCGAAATTTCCCCTCAGGCTCGGCCATTTCATAGACCTCGATCGGCAATCGCAACCCGTTGGTGGCAATCGACGTCCGCAGCTCCATCATTTCATCTTCGTCGACTTGGACACGGTCACGATCCAAATCGTCAGGCTTGATCGCGTCGATTGGCAACTCTTGCATGATCAAACCCTTTTCCAACGCCGCGCGCAAACGTTCGGCATCATGGGTATCGCGCGCTTGGGCGGCACGGGTTTCGGCATCGATCACGGGGGCAGAGGTTGCAATTTCGGCCGCCACCTGAGCGATTGGCGGGGTCAATCCCAGACCACGCCCTGCGGGGGTTTCGCTGCGAAACTCTGCCTCAAGCTTATTCAGATCTTCCAAATTTGGCAGTTCAAGTTTACGTCGCTTTGCCATCACTCAGCCTCCTTCATCATCTGTTGATCGCGCCACCATGTGCCGATTAACAATTCCTTTACCTCTGCCCAGGTGCGATCAAACGCTTCGCGGCCACGGGCATAGGTATCGCGGTTAAATTCGCGATAATCAATTTCGTAAATGCCGCTAACCTGTTCGCCAGCTTGTCCCACCAAAGCAGTAAAATCTTGACGGTACGTCGTCATAAAATCGCCAAAATAGGCCTGGATGACATTGGCCAAATCGGTTTGTTGCGCAGCGTCAAAGCGGGTGATCAGCGCGCGCACAGCATCCCATTCGAATTTAATCTCTGGCAATCCGTCGCGACGCCGCTGGCTGTTTTCACCATCCTCGATCGAGGCAAAGGTCGAATAGTGCGGCCATCTGTGATTTCTGGGTTGATCTTTTCCCAGAGTGTTTTGATGTGGCGTGATTTAGCTTTGATTTGCAATCAATGGCTGTGACTCTACCGCTGCCATTTCGCCTTGTGCCGTGGGGGAATTATACCCGAAATTTCCCATATCCCTGTTTTATAAGTGTGTTTTTGATAACGGCGGAAAGCATTTTATCATCGCTTTTCGACGAGAGACCACCATAAGATATTGATAAAAAAAACTAAAATATAACAAACATTCCTGTTGGGTTGCAAATTTGCAATATATCCTATCGGGTTAAAAAAGAATTGATAAATTTATTGGCAATACCCTTTGGAGTGGGTAAATATACATATGGATGCATATTGGCGGGTGGTCCAATATATGTGTTCAGTGGTGTGTGGAGCGAGCTGAACACATAATTGTTGTGTTCCCCAATTGGGGATTGAGAATGAATACTACTTCGTGTCACGCGGCGCGGACCCTTTCAGGTGTTTGCGAGTCTTTGGTCATCAAAGCTATCAGGTCGATCAGATTTTTCACATTTGCGTTATTTGTTTTGGTGGCAACGGGGGCAAGGGCGTCTATCTAAACCTTGTGGGTAAATTCTGATCCCATTGTTACGCAAAAATAAGATTAATGTCGCCGGGGGATAGCACTGTCCATTCCCCGGGCGCCAAAGTATCTGGCAGGGCAAGGCCGCCGAGTGTCGTGCGATGCAACTGTGTCACATGATTTCCCGTTGCCGCAAACATCCGGCGCACTTGATGATATCGGCCTTCGGTTATGGTCAGTAAAGCTTGGTGCGACGAAACAATTTTCAATTCTGCTGGGGCAAGTGGTTTTGTTTCCCCGTTTAGCATCATGGTACCCGATGCAAAAATATCAATCTCGGTGCCGTTCAACGGACGGTCCAGCGTGGCCAAATAGGTTTTTTTGATGTGGCGTTTGGGGCTGATAATGCGATGCAAAAGTGGGCCATCGTCTGTGATTAACAAGAGGCCACTTGTATCTTTGTCCAATCGACCAATGCTGGACAAGGCTGGTGTGCGCCGGCCCCAGCGGTCAGGCAACAAGTCATAAACCAGTGCGCCCGATTCTTTGTGCGAACAGGTCACACCGACGGGTTTATGCATCAAGATAACCATGCCCATCAAAGGATCTAGAGGCTGGCGGTCAATAGATAGGCGGCTGCTAAGATCATCGGTCAGTTGCAAGCGTTGGCTGACATCCCTGACAGGTTTTCCATCTAAAAATATACGGCCCATCTTGGCCATCAGAGGCACATCACTGCGCGATCCATAGCCCAGTGAAGACAACAATTTATCGATGCGGGCTGTTGGTATTTTCGACATCGTATTCTCTAACTTATGCTCTGATGATAAAAGCTTAATACCGTATAGACCAGATTTGACAGAGGCGACAGTAGCGCTGCGCTAAGTTCGAGAAATCCCGCATCTTTCGGCGTTACCATCGTCCTCGGGCAAAAAGCATATGAATGCGTTGGTGGATTCCAAAACCCTGTGCATCAGGTGCGGTTGTGTCCAACTGGGCATTTACGCGTCGAACCAACATAAATGCGATGGCGGCAAAAATTACACCGCCTAACGCCTGACCTATCAGAACGCCAGATGCGCCAAAGCTTGACAACATTACGATGGGCGGCCACGTGCCAATCGTATGGCGGCCCCAATTTAACCAGGTTGAATATATCGGATGGCCTAGATTATTGAACACTGTGTCTAGCCCCAATTTTCTGTGCCACTAATTTTCGTTTTATCTATTAGTGTTTCAGGCGCAATCGGTGATGATTGTACGTCCACAGTTTGATCCGTTTCCGTATTTGATTTCAGGGTCTGTGTTGGCGTTTTACCAAGCACTGGTGGCAGGACGTCCTCTGGGCCATGCGGCAACGGCAGCACAATCAGCTGATGCAAAGTTTGACCTGACGTCGGCGCTGCAGACGCTTTTGAAACATAATGCGATTAGTGAGGTCAGGGAATGAACTTGGAAAAAGTTGTGGCGCGTTTTAATCAATTAAGCACAGCAGCAGCAAGGCTGGATGGCATACTGCCCATCTTGGCGCGAATGGTATTTTTTGCTGTCTTGGCGGTATATTTCTAGAAATCAGCGCTTACTAAACTGGGCGGCGGGGTTTGGGGTTTTTTGACGCCAAGTTCGGGCGCATATGTGCAAATATTCCCAAAAGCGATGGAACAGGTGGGTTATGATACTTCACAACTTGGCCTTTGGCATTGGTTCGTGGTTCTTGCAGGAACATGGGCAGAATTTATCTTGCCATTAATGATCATCATTGGGTTTTTGACCCGTCTTAGCGCGTTGGGCATGATCGGTTTTATCATTGTACAAAGCCTGACAGATTTATTTGGCCATGGTCTTATCTCCAGCTCCGATGTTGTTGGCACATGGTTTGATCGCACATCAGATGCCGTGATTATGGATCAAAGGCTGTTGTGGATTTTTCTATTGTTTGTGCTGGTCGTCAAGGGTGCGGGGAAACTGTCGGTTGATTAGCCCGCGTTTTCCAAATGTTGTCGTAGCGCTTGCGCCATTGGTACGGCTGACGGACCATCACCATGTAAACAGATCGTATCAATACGACAGGGGATCAGCATGCCATCATGGGCCACAATTCCACCGCGATTGAGCATAGATAAAATCCGATCGGCGGCCAAAGCGGGATCAGTAATCATTGCACCTGGCGTGCCGCGGGTGATCAAGGTTGCATCAGAGTTATATCCACGATCAGCAAAGATTTCACCCGCATAGGCACAGCCCAAATCTTGGGCCACCTGTTCCATCACAGTGCCTGACAAAACCATGATGATCAGGTCGGGTTGCACGCTTAATGCAGCTTCGTAACAGACGCGGGCCATATGGGCGTCTTCGGATGCCATATTCGACAGGGCGCCGTGCAGCTTTAAATGGCGCACACGCGATCCAACCCTTGTGGCCATCGCTTGTGCCGCCCCCAGTTGATAGGTCACTAAATTGGCAAGTTCTTGATCAGACAATTTGATCCGACGGCGGCCAAAACCTTGCAAATCGTGAAACCCTGGATGAGCCCCTATCCCCACACCTTTGTCGGCGGCCATTGCCATAGTTTTGGCCATGGTGTCGGGGTCCCCGGCGTGAAATCCGCATGCGATGTTCGCTGAACTGACAATATCTAACAGCGCTGCATCGTTACCCATAGACCATGGGCCAAAGCTCTCGCCCATGTCGGCGTTTAGATCGATGGATTTCGTCATATTAGTCCTCGTCAAATTCGGTTCCTGAGATCATACCTGAAATCAATTGATAGGCCAACAAATCGGGAATATCCCGCGGGTCGCGAATGCACGGTGTGACGGACCGCCGCTGCGCGCCCAGTAACATAGCATCCGAGTGACATAAGGTATCGGCGTCCTCTAGGCTGATGGTTTCAAATTGCAGGCGAGAACCGATTGGCGCTTGCGCAATTTTCGCCAAATCCAGGGGGATGACTGTGCCAATTCGTGGATAACCGCCGATGGTTTGGCATTCGCTTAGCAATACATACGGGACGCCTTCGCCCGTCATTTGAATGTCGCCTGTTTGGATAAAATCCGAAGCCAAGCCCTTTGGTGTCTCGGGCGCAAAGGTGTCTGCGGCGTCCAATTTTACGCCTTGTCGGTTGGCCTGTGGGCTGCGGATGAATTGGGTGGCATAAAAACGTGTTTGTGTTTGATGGCTGAATAAATCCGTTTGTGGGCCAGCAACCATTCGAATTGTACCGCCTGAAAAACGGTCTGATGGCGTGATTTTATGATCAACGCGTCCAGGGTCAGAATCAACGCCTAACGCGATTGCATCGCCCGTTTCCAGTATCCTGCCAATTCCTGCCAAAAGGTGGGTGGATTGGCTGGCCAACCATGAATCACACGCAATCGGTGCAGCGGGTGTAAGATAACCATAACTGCCGTTTTCGACCGCGCCGATTGTCAAGATTTGGCCAGCTTGCATTGTATGCGTGCGGTTCCAAGCAAGCACGGTGTCATCAAGCGTGACGCGCATCTTTGCCCCGGTCAGGGCAAAGCGCAGGGGGGCATTCGTGCGAAAAGTTCCGCCCAAACCCATCATTTCGATTGCTGGTTCGATTGGTCCAGCGCGGCCATTTCGGCATGCGATACAGGGTGAAAGCGCATCCCATCCCCAAGTGCAAGTGCGAATGGTTCCGCACGATGGACGTCAAACGGTCGAAAGGCAGTATATCCAATCTGTCGCCAACCCGTTACGCTGGGGTTTGCGAACAATACCAATTGGCGTACTGCGACAACCAATGCACCCGCGGGTACCTGTGGCGTCAATTCCGTCTGTCGTGGAATGTTCCAGGCGTTATCCAATAACCCTATATAGGGCTGGCCCGGGGCGAATCCGATCGACAACACCGATAAATCGGCACCAGAAATATTTTCGATTGCACTTTTTTCAGTAAATCCCGCCATGTTTGCGGCTTGGCCCAGCTGGGGACCATAGTCACCACCAAAAGCGACGGGAATGTGCCAAATGCGATTTAGGGCAATTGGATTGATTGGTTCGGCTTTTTGGATCGCAAGCAGGTCTTGCAGTGTGGCGATCATTTCGGCGCGTGTGATTTGAAATCGGTCAAAGGTCACAATGACCGATGCCAAAGCGGTTGCAGATTCGCGCAATCCAAAAACTTTAGCAGCCGCCAAAAGACGTTGAAAATCCTGTACAATGCGGGTGGTTTGATCCGATGGAACCCACGAAAAACGTATTATTAGGCTGTCTAAGCCTAGGGCAACGATCTCTGGCGTGTTGGTTATCGCTTTGGAATCCATAGTTCCCAATTTTCCCCATCGGCCAAATGGCGTGAAGATACGATCCGACGTTTTTGAGGAGGCTGTGACATTATGATCCCTTTGGTTTTCGTCAACTATGCCGCCTGCAACTGAATTTGGCAATATAAACAAGGGATTTTTGACATCAACCAACCTGTTAAGCAGATAAAATGCCGTCGAAAAATGTGCTTAAATCGGCAAAGCCATCCAATGGTAACACATTGGCGACATATTGATCAGGGCGCACGATAATCATACAACCATGGGTGCGATCAATGCCCCGCATGTCGTAAAAATCACCAAAACCTTTGTGATCCACGCAGAATACTTTTTCATAATCCTGTAAACCAAATTTACCCTTTTTCGGTTTCAAGAGGCTTGGCATCGATGCGTAATCCAGAACGTCAAACGTTTGTTGGAAAATCGCTCGCACGTCGATAATTGCGTCGATATCTTCGCCTGCGCGTGTGTATTTCACCACGGGTGATGTGGGATCGCATTCCAGCCAATCGGCAAGGCGATGGATTGCGCCCGCATCCGCACCTGCAAAAGCATAGATGCGCCAACGCCCGTCCGCTTCGGCCAAATGACCCAATTGCATTTGCATTGCATCCGCCAAGCGCACAACGGGCGCTGAATGGAACCTGCGTCCAATTTCTTGACCCGTTGCCAAAGCTTGGTGGATGGGTGCCGCAAACAAATACGATTGATCATATTTTACCGCCAGGCCTCCGGTGAATTCCAAATTTTCAATGAATTGTTTTTGGAATCGCGGCATGCCAGCGCCGTCCAATTCTGATTGACCTGGGGGGGCCGACATGATGCGTGCCCATTGATGATCGGTGTCGATCAAACGATTGGCCTCGACCCAGCGTTCGGACGAATAGCTACGCAACAGGCGGGCGTCGGCACGGCCCGTCAACACATGTGCCAATTTCCAGCCAAGGTTAAAAGTGTCTTGCATTGACACATTCATGCCTTGGCCCGCTTTGGGGCTATGGGTGTGACACGCGTCGCCCGCAGTAAAGACGCGGGGATTGCGATCAACGCCTTGTGGGACATCGTCAAAGCGGTCAGTCAGGCGATGGCCAATTTCATAGATGGACCACCACACAACCTGTTTCACATCGATCGTATAGGGCGCCATGATCCGATTGGCTGCAGCAATCATATGATCAGCGGTAAAGTTCTTGCTTGATACCCGTTCATCGGCGTTCAACTTGTCCAGTTCCACATACATCCGGAACAAATATCCCCCTTCACGTGGAAGGATTAGAATATTGCCCTCTTTCGAGGAAGTCACCAAACATTTCTGGCGGATGTCTGGGAAATCTGTGTTGGCCAAAATGTCCATGACGCCCCATGCCTGATGCGCCGCATCGCCATGCAATTTGCCACCAATCGCTGTGCGTACATTCGATCGTGCACCATCGCAGCCCACAACATAATTTGCCCGCACGGTTTTTAATTCACCCGCGTTTATGCCTGTGTTTTCTAAAACCACCGTGACGGGGTATTCGGTGGCATCATGGTCAATAATTACGTCTTTGACGGACCAGGAATAGTCAGGTTCTAATTTTGACGGTGAATTTTTCATTACGTCTAGGAATAATTCATGCACGCGGGCTTGGTTGATCAATGTATGTGGCATTTCGGATGAATCATCTGGCACGTCCTGAACCCGGCCAATGCGGCGAATATGCGCAGGATTTGCGGGATCGGGCGACCAAAATGCGGTTTGATTGACCCAGTAACTTTCGCGTTTAACCTTTTCGCCAAAACCAAAGGCTTGGAACATTTCCATCGTGCGGGTGTTGATGCCGTCGGCTTGACCTTTTTCCAATGGACCTGGTTTGCGCTCAACAATCATGGTGTCAATTTCGGGAAATTGAGCAAGCTGCGCAGCCAGACAGAGACCTGCAGGACCGCAGCCTGAAATCAAAACATCCACTTTTTCTGGCAGGGGGGCAAAGGCCCCACGATCACGTCGATTAGGTGCTGCGTTTTTAATATCTGGGTCACCGCCGCGAAAGCCGTCCATATAAAATTGCATATTCAGCTCCTCTTAAACGCCGTGTTTCAAAATTAATAACTGTACTTACTATTTTGAGTCAATAAAAATAAGTATACAAACAAATTGCACAAATTTATGTTGGTCTTGGTAACGTTTGGACAAGAGGTATCATATGCACGCAAAATCGATGGCAGGCCATTTGATACGACGTTTGCAACAGCGGTCGACACATGTGTTCACCAAACATTTACAAGAGGCAGGGTTTGACCTGACCTCTGTTCAATTCGCTGCGCTGGATGCGATTATTGCGACCCCTGGAATAGATCAGGCAGGCGTTGCGGCTGCGATTGCCTATGACCGCGCAACAATTGGCGGTGTCATTGATCGTTTGGAACAAAAGGGCTTGGTTGAACGCAGTGTTGCAAAACATGACCGTCGCGCACGCGAAGTCCGCGTAACGCAGCAAGGTCAGCAATTGTTCCAAAACGTATTGCCCATTATCCGCAAATTGCAGGACGATGTTCTGGGTGGGCTTAACCATGACGAGAAAGATACCCTTTTGCGCTTGGTCCAAAAGGTGGTGATGACCGAAGTAAAATAGTTTACATGATCGTTAAATGGTCATCGACCAAGCGGACCTTTTGGATCAGGCCCTTTGCCTTTAATCGTTCGGCGGCTTTAAGGATAAACTTATCCTCTTTGAGCTTGTCAAACTTATCGTTGCTTAACACCGTCAGATTGTTGCGGTCTGCATAACGAATGATCAACGGATCTGCCGTATATCCCTTTTTCGAAACGGTTAAATTGTATCGATCCCGACCTAAAACGCGGCAAATCGCTGTGGGCACCGTTTCATTGGGCAGCATCAAATTATTTTCCCGCAAAGTTCGGGCAATTGTATAATCGAAAAACAAATGCGTATGCAGACCGTCTTGTTCTAGTTCATTGATAAAGCTGGCAAACCTGTCCAAATCCCAATCAACTAGACCCAAAAGGTTGTTTGAATCAACGACAAAGGTGAACGGGTGATCGCCGACATCCTCTTTGGTCGGGGTAAGCCCGCGACGAATATTTAAAAACCCGAAAATCATCAAAGACGCGGTCAATGCATAAATGACCAATGTGATAATGCTGTCTTTGTCAGTAACGTACAAAAACAAGACCGCAAAGGTCAAAGACACCCAAATCCAGATGCCACGAAATGTCAAACCGCCCAAAATAGCCAAAAGGCTAATAATGATCGGTAGCTGGGTGTAGTCAAAATCAGGCAATCAGGTGTCACTTTACAAAGTGGTGTTAGGTCAAACCTATTCAGAATGACAGGGAAAATCAATAAATCTGCGTATTGGCATCGGCGACGTGGACTGTAAGCCCCCGCGCGATGTTTGTAAAATGATCCCCAAGGTGATCTGATCCCGTTTGCGGCGTAGCGGTGATATCATAGATCTCTTGGTCTGAATTCCAAACCAACATGGATTCTGTCGCGTAATATTGTCCGATCTTCATCAATTCCCGTTTATTGCGGGCCCATTCGGAAAATGGCGTCAGTGGTGCAAGAACGGCCTGAAAAATGTCAAAAATCTTTGGTGACACGTATTTAATTTTAGGAGTTTTTCCAAAAGCGTCAAAAATCAAGTTCGCTTGGTCAACGGGGGTAATCGCAGGATGTGGCCCCCCGATTGGTAAAATTTTGTTGTGGCGTTCTGGCAGCGTTACACAGTCGATGAGATAGCTCGCCAAATCACGCTCTGAAATCGGGGTGCATGCCGTTTGCGTACCATCGCCGAAACATAGAAATGATTTTCCCTTTCGAATACGCGCAATTTGGCCACACAACGATTTGAAATAGGCTGTCGGGCGCACGATTGAATAGGGTTGTCCGCTGGTGTGCAGCGTATTTTCAAACCTTAGCTTTTCGAATTGAAACGCCAACCGTGGTTTTTGTACGCAAATGGCAGATAACAAGATAAAGCGTGTGCCAATGAGGGGACGCATTAGCTTTAATAGACCCGCATTCATTTGATAATCGACCAAATGTGCATCTTTAGGTGTCCCCGTCCGACTGGCCAAACAGGAAATGATTGCATCTGCGTTGGGTAATTGAATGTTCCAGCCTGTGATCGGAGAAAACTTGGACTGCAGGACAGATAGGTTGGGATGCTCTGGAAATGCTGCCGATTTTTCACATCGGACCATCGCATAAACCAGATATCCCCTTGCCAACGCGGCGGCAACGACCGCACGACCGATATAGCCTGTTGCACCAGCCACTATGACAGATTTCTGCGTCATCATGTCCTCTCTCTAGGGGTGTTGACAATACGAGGTGCGCTTGAAATGGTCCCGTTATGATATTGGGGAGACGACGTTATGACGAAAACTGAAATGAATGCGCGCTATACGGCCGCGATGAATGACCTGAATGCCCAAAAATTGAAACAATCTGGCCAAGCCTATGCGGCGGGGGCGTCAATCCTTGTGTTCCGCGACAGTGCGTTTTTCCATAAAGCTGCCTTTGCTGCCAAATTCCTTTTATTGGTGTTGGGTATTTTTGCGGCATTTTATATGACGAAACAAATCTAAGACGCCGACAGTTCACAACCGCGCCGAAATAGTGATTCAAAATGGTCCTGAACATAAATTTGGAGCCATTTTGTATAGTGGTTCGGCGCGGTTGCAATGCGGGTCTTTAAGGTATGTGGATTAATCCAAGTATAATCCATGACCTCACTAGGGTTGGGGTCGATAACAGGGCGTGTATCGCAGACCGCAATAAAGCAATCTACAACTTCGTGTTCGATTAGATCATTGCCGACGTCAGCCCGATATTCGATTTGATCAATATACTTTAGATCCAATCCCGTTAGGTTTAATTCGTCTGAAACTCTGCGATGTGCAGCGGCGTGGCTATCTTCGCCCCAGTTTGGGTGGGTACAGCAGGTATTTGCCCATTGTCCCGGTGAATGGTATTTGCTCATCGCCCGTTGTTGCAGTAAAACATCGCCTTGCGAAAATGTAAAAATTGAAATCGCTTTATGCCTTAGACCTTTTCTATGGGCTTCAAGTTTTTCGACCGGGCAAAGCGCACCATCCACCCAAGCGGGGATCAAAATTGTCATACGAACTCCTCAGGCACCAACCCAGTGAGATGCGCTAAATTTTTGAACGATATGCGCAAATGCGCCATTGGCTTTGCGCGTGTTAGTTTTTTGTTCATATAGGCTTCGAATGTCATGGTTTGGACATCAACATCATGGCAGAGGGATACAAACCGTTCTCGCCGTGAATCCGTTTTGTAATAGGCGTTTTGCATCGCGCCCAAAACCCGAAAGACGGTTCCGTGTTGTTTTATAAATGCACGACGCGCATTGCGAAGGTGCTTTGCTTGACCGGTTCGCAAAGTTTCCGCCACCGCTTTGGCAGCCATGCGACCAGAACACATAGCATAATAAATGCCTTCTCCTGAGCTAGGCGCAACAACGCCAGCAGCATCGCCTGCCAAAACAACATCTTTATCATTGTCCCACTTTTTCAAGGGCTTAAGTGGTATTGGCGCGCCTTCTTTGCGGATCGTCTCACAGGTGGAAAGTCCGGATGTTTCGCGCAAGGCAGTGGTGGCTTTTTTCAAATCAAAGCCATCGACACCTGTACCCATCCCCACGGACACTGTGTCACCATGCGGAAACACCCATCCATAGAAATCGGGTGATACGCTGCCATCATAGATTACATCGCATCTGTGCGCTTGGTAAGCGGGTGCATCCTTGGGGGCGCGAATGATTTCGTGATATGCGATCACATATGGTATTTTTTCGGCGCCCTTGATTTCAGATTTTCCAACTTTGCTGCGCGCGCCATCAGCGCCAATAATCATTTTTGCACAGATGATATCTTTTTCACGGCTGTCATGATTGAAATAGGTGACTTCGGGGGTGCCGGTGGGGCGCGCCAAGGTTTCAAAAGTGCCACGGAAAAGGGTAACTCCGTTTGCCTCGGCGCGTTTGCGCAGGAAGTTGTCGAAAATATCGCGGTCAACCATGCCGACAAATCCATTTTCAATTGGAATGTCCACGCTACGCTTTTTGGGCGAAACCATACGGGCGGTATCGATTTTTGCGCATAACAGGTGGTCGGGTATGTCAAAATCTTGGATCAATACAGGTGGGATTGCCCCGCCGCAGGCCTTGATTTTGCCTGGACGATCCAAGAGCGCAACAGAATAACCCAATTTTGCCAAATCTTCTGCAGCAGTTGCGCCGCAGGGGCCACCGCCAATAACAAGAACGTCATACATTTTTTAAATCTCCTGCGACTGTACGGGCTGTCTGTAGTTTTGTGTTGGAAAGGATTGAGCTTTCGGCAAGTATTGCGGACCAAATGAACAAGACTGCTTCGAACGTAAAGACAATCCCATACGCGCTCACTGTTGAAAATTGTGTGGCTTGCAGCATGTCAACCAAAAGCGTGCCAACCAATCCGCCAAAACCAGCAGCAATGGCTTGGGCCGCGCCCCATAAACCCATCCGTGTACCTTCGCGCGATGATGGGCCTCGTCCAGCAAGGGTCATCATCGACCCAATTGCCGATACCGCGAACATGCCGTTAAAAACGCCCAAGCCAAATACAGCGGCCTCAAGCGGGATTCCGGTGGTGATATGCCCCATTGCCATAATCGCCAACAGCATCGATGCCGATCCAATACAGCCCAATTTCACCCAGCCCCTAAGCGTGCCAAAGTTAAGCGCAGAGGCCAGAATGCCCACACTCAGCATGCCCATGAAAACACCGCCATTTTGTATGCCTGACAAAGATGTCGTTTGGCTGGGTGTGTAAAGGAACACCAATCCTGCATAAGGTTCTAAGATAAGCTCTTGCATGAAATAGGCTGTCATAGACAGAAATACGAATATGGTGAACCGCCGTGTGTCAGGATGGGCCCAAACTATGCCCAGTTCCTGTATCAACGGTGCGCTTGGATGCGCGTCTGTACCAATTTGGGCTAACCCACGTTCAACACGCCATGTCGCAAGAACGGTCAGCACAACAGTCAAAATGGTCAGTCCTAGCACGACTTGGGTTAAACGTTCCGAGCTATACGGCGCCAGCAATTGCCCAACCACACCCGCGGTCATTGCAATGCCAAAAATCATCATCAACCATGTAATCATCGCTGCCGCGGGCCGACGTCGGGCGGCTGTGTGTTTCGCCAGCAACGCCAAAAGCGACGTTCCTGACGCGCCGACCCCGACACCAATAAGCGTATAGGCAAATACTGAAACAATCATAGATAACGCTGGCGTTGTTTCATAAATTTTAACGCTATATGTCGCCAAGTTTGCGCCCACGCCCAATATTATCATTCCCAGAATAATCCATTTTGTGCGGTTATTTTCAACGTCTGATACAAGCCCCCATTTTGGGCGCGAGAGCTGAACAACGTAATGTAAACCGACCAAGAACCCTGGGACCGTGGCTGCCATCGCAAGTTCGACAACCATGAGCCGGTTCAAAGTAGATGTCATCAAAACGACGACGGCGCCTAGGCACATTTGCACCAGCCCCAGTCGAAAGATAGATACCCAACTTAGTGTCATGATGTGTCCTAAGATCCCTAAATATTAGCAGCGCCACGCAGCCCGAATGCACAAATCATCATGCCAAAAACGAACATCAAGACGCCTGTTGCGTTATACCAAGGTGCATATTTTTCGGGGTCGATTAGCAATTTACGCATTGCCATAATTTGCCCAAAGATAAGCAAACCAATCAATGCAGCACTTAGCGTTAAATCCCAGCGCAGCAGCAAAAGAGCAACAATCACTTGGGGAATTGTCATCACCCAGCATGCAATACGCGCCGCTTTGTTCGGGCCAAGTTGCACCGGCAATGATCGAATGCCTAATGCTGTATCACCCTTTAACGCTTTGAAATCATTTAGTGTCATTATGCCATGCGCACCAATCGCATAAAGGACGGCACAAGTGATAATCTGTGTATTAGGCAGACCCTGCACCATTATCGCAGCACCTGTGAACCACGGGATTCCTTCGTAGCATAGGCCAACCAATCCGGGGCCCAGCCAGCCTGATCGCTTTAATCGAATGGGTTCGACGGAATAGGCCCATGCAGCGGCCACTGCAACCACAGTGGCATAAAACCCCCATTTTCCTAACGTCCACCCCAATGCCAATGCACCCGCGGACATCGCCAAGGCGATCCATAATCCCCATAACCCCGGCATACGGCCCGATGGAATAGGGCGGTGCGGTTCATTGATCAAATCAACATGTCGATCACACCAATCATTTGCAGCTTGGCTCATCCCGCAAACGATTGGACCTGCTAACAGGACACCCAAAATTAACAAATCAAGATTTTCTGAAATCGCGACGCCAGAGGAAATCACGCCACATGCAAACGCCCACATTGGTGGGAACCAAGTAATGGGTTTCAATAGCTCAAGAGCGACAGATGGTTTTGGGTAAGCGGGCGCGTGTTTAGTTTTAATGACACTCATGTGTCACATATTATTGACATTTCGGATTCTTGCAACAAAAACTTGAACCCCCACACGGTGGGTGGGGATCGTGATCACTTGGTTTTACATGTGACTTGGCGCGATTAATGCTGGATTGTGCTAGATATCAAATTTACTAAGTTTGACGTAAAGGCTTTGGCGCGATAATCCCAACATTTCGGCTGCCGCTGCACGATTGTTGTTTGTCATTTCTAACGCGGCCTCGATGCATACTTTTTCAATAACATCAGTGGTTTCTGACACAATTTCTTTTAGTGTCGCACGGCCAACCAAATCTTTGGCAGAGGTCTCATCCTGTTGTGAATGTGCAAAGCCGCTGTATTGATTTTCATCCAGATGTGACACTTCGCGAATGATAAAAGCAATCAGTGTGTTTTTTTCTGATTGGTTTCGTGAAACCGAAGCTTCGACATCAATTTTGGTCCCGAAACTGCTTTTCAGATGCGTTGCATATGTTTTGACCGATCCAGACTTGACGACATTTTCCAACATAATCGCCAGATCGATTTGCCCTCGGCCTAAAAACTCCGCTAGATTTTGGCCAACTACCTCTTTTTTATGTCCCGCATTGACCAAATCCAAAAAGCGTTCATTGACGTATTGTATTGAACCTTTGGAATCGCTGAAGACCATGGCGTCTGAACTGTGATGAAAGGTCGAGACTAGGTTTCAAGCTCGGACTCTTCAACACCAATTAAGTCCGTGAAAGCCCCGTTGGCATGCAAAATGGAACCGGTGTCCGCGTTCACAAACGCGACAGGTTCGTTAATGCTATTTAATAGCAACCGAAAATGCGCATCATATTCGCGCTTTTCCTCGATACTGCGCTCAACCGCGATTTGTGCTTGGATCAGGCGCTGTTGGTTTTCAGACAAAGTCCGCAGATCACGCCCAAGCAGTAGAATTTTGTTATGATCGCCCAAACAGTGGATATTGTAGCGCACTGGAAATTTCCACTGAGCGTTATCTTCGTGGTTAAGCTCTAGCCCATAAAAAATCGTTTCGCCCTCTAGCATACGTTCAAGTGCTTTTTTTAATTTGGGCCTGCTTTCTATCGTCAGAAATTGGTTTAGATCACGACCTTCCCAATGGCTAAGGTTGCCATATAATTTTTCTGACGCGTTTAAAAGAATAGAGTGAATTTTAGCTTTTGAATCAATCAACAAGGCAATGTCAGACGACGTGGCAAGGATACCCCCCAAATATTCGGGTTCTATCATAGGAACAGCACCAAATTCCCACGTAAGGTCTGAGCTTGTCTTCATGAATTATACCTTTCCAAGGCCACGCGCGACGATACGCGAATGACATTATTTTCAATTTCATCAATGACTAAGTCAAGATTGTTAGTCACGAGATTGAATTCTGAGGCAACAGACTCGGACACACCAAAGGCTAGGATTGATCCGCCTAGAAACATCTTTGGACTATTTTTCTGGATGTGTCTAATTTTATTTACACACTGAGCGGATAGTTGCGCGATCCGTTCTGAGCCAGCAGAAAACAAAAGGGCGTCATATGAGTTGTTTGAAAGGTGACGCGAAACCTCATTCAAAGAGGAATTTATTAATATCTTTAATGAATATCCTCTGCGGCGCATCTGATCGCCAAGAACCAGCGCACCTAAGGTGTGCTGTTCATCCTCTAGGGCGGTAATCAAAAGGCATTTCCCTAGCTCATTGCGAACGTCGACTTTGCGGTTATTGGTGATCGTTTTTAGCAACATTTGCAGGTGCACTGTCCCGATCGAAACCTCTGAAAAGCTCAGCGTATCCGAAACCCACCGATCGCCATGGCTACACGCGGCACGCGGAATGCAATAGTCGACAATAATATCTTCGGCTATTCCACGGGATATTAATGTTCGCAGCGCATAATTTGTGTCGAAATCTGGTTTTAACGAATACGCTTCAAGCCAATCAGTCGCCTCATTCAACCGAGCGCTTGAGTCTGGGTTTAAATGCGAACGTGCTGTCGTCATTGCGTTTTTAGCAAGCTTGTTTATGTGGTCTTGCTGCCAGTTTGGTGGCTTTTTAGTTTTACCCTGATCGTCCATTTATGCCCCCAGTCATAGCGTAAAATGGCGACGTTTATACTCAATTAGAATACCAAAATTACTATGTGTCTTCAAGAGTGTCTCAGGTCGGGTGCATTCTGTCAAATTCATTAAGCGGTTATATTTCATTTAGTTTGGCCTCCGATCTTTGTCTGTCAACTCTTGGCTCTGTATGCCATTTGTGGGGTGTATATCTTATTTTACATATACTGACCAATAATGTAAGTTTTTATTGACATATTTAATTCATCAGCAATACTTAAATCATTACAAGCGTTGGGAGTTTAACGCCCATGCAACCGCATGAGACCAAGAGTGAATTGGCAAAACCACTTTATTCACCTGACGAACGCAAACGTCGGGATGAAACTATTTGGACCCTTGTTCAAGGGGTGCTGGCGCCGTTGCAGTTCGTTGTTTTTTTGGTCTCGTTGTGCCTTGTTTTAAGATACCTGGTGACGGGTGCAGGCTATGATTTGGCTACGGTTTCTATCGTTGTTAAGACCTGTGTTTTACTTACAATTATGGTGACTGGAGCGATCTGGGAAAAGGTTGTCTTTGGCCAATATTTGCTTGCCCCTGCGTTTTTTTGGGAAGATGTTTTTAGCTTTTTGGTGATCGCCTTGCATCTTGCATATGTGGGGGCGCTTTTGACGAATACTCTTTCAGAGCAATCGCTTATGATATTAGCGTTGGTTGCCTATGTGGCTTATTTGATCAACGCTGCCCAGTTCATTCTAAAGCTGAGATCTGCACGGCTTCAGTCCAACGTTGGAGAAAGCTATGCCTAATGATCTAAGCCAGATTGGCTGTACCAATACCCCAGTTCTAAAGCAACGCGGCCAGCACGAAGTCTTTTGTGGTCTGACGTCAATTATCTGGTTGCATCGCAAAATGCATGATGCGTTTTTCTTGGTGGTTGGATCGCGCACATGTGCCCATCTTTTGCAAAGCGCTGCAGGCGTGATGATCTTTGCTGAACCACGCTTTGCAACCGCGATTCTAGAGGAAACAGATCTTGCCGGAATGGCGGACGCACATGCGGAATTGGAACGTACGGTCGCAGAGCTTCTGTCAAGGCGGCCTGACATCAAGCGTTTGTTCCTTGTTGGATCCTGCCCGTCCGAAGTTATCAAAATTGACCTCGCGACGATGGCGAAAAAACTTTCGGAAAAATATGACAATCGGGTAAATGTCGTCAATTTCTCGGGTTCAGGCATCGAAACGACCTTTACCCAAGGCGAAGATGCCTGTCTTGAGGCGGTGATTCGCGACCTGCCACAGACTGATCAGACCCAGCTTGCCGTCCTTGGCGCCTTGCCGGACGTTGTCCAAGACCAAATGTTGCGTCTTTTGTCAGACATGGGGCTTGAGAATGTTTTGGTGCTGCCACACGCACGAGCGGACACGCCCGCCGCGGTTGGGCCAAATACGCATTTCATTTGTGCGCAACCCTTTCTAGGGGCGGCGCATGATGAAATGGTGCGTCGTGGTGCAAAACCGATTGCAGCACCGTTTCCATTTGGTGCGCAAGGTACCACAGCATGGCTGGCGGCTATCGCCAAACGGTTCGGCGTTGATGACGCGACATTACAGGCGGCTATCGCTGCGCCCAAGGCCCGCGCTGAACAGGCCATCGCCACGGTTGCCAAAACACTTGTGGGTCGGTCGATTTTCTTTTTCCCGGATAGCCAACTTGAAATTCCATTGGCACGATTTTTGTCACAAGAATGCGGGATGCATCTGACCGAGGTGGGCACGCCCTATATTCACCGCGCTTTGGTTGGTCCTGATTTAGATGCTTTGCCATCAGATATCATTTTGTCTGAAGGACAAGATGTCGATAAACAACTTGATCGCGTATTGGATTGTAATCCCGATCTGACAGTTTGCGGCTTAGGTCTTGCCAATCCACTCGAAGCACAGGGGCTTAGGACAAAATGGGCGATCGAATTGGTGTTCAGCCCTATTCATTTTTACGAACAAGCGGCGGATTTGGCTGGTTTGTTCGCGCGTCCTTTATTGCGTGCTGATCTCTTAAAAGTGGGGAAGGTGGCATGAAATTGTCGATCTGGACATACGAAGGCCCACCCCATGTTGGCGCAATACGTGTGGCAACTGGGATGCAAAAGGTCCACCTTGTTTTGCATGCACCGCAGGGCGACACCTATGCGGATTTATTGTTCACGATGATTGAACGCCGCAATCATCGGCCCCCTGTGACTTATACCACCTTTCAGGCGCGTGATTTGGGATCGGATACCGCGACCCTGTTCAAATCCGCTTGTCTGGAGGCATATGAACGGTTCAAACCTGATCTGTTGTTGGTGGGGGCATCTTGTACCGCCGAATTGATCCAAGATGATCCAGGTGGTCTGGCCGAGGCGCTTGGCCTGCCCATTCCGGTTGTTGCTTTGGAATTGCCCAGCTATCAACGCAAAGAAAACTTTGGCGCGGATGAAACATTTTTTCAGATCGTCAAACATGTTGCAAAGCCTGTTGAGCGCTCTGAAAATATTTCCTGCAATTTGATTGGCCCAACCGCGCTTGGGTTTCGGCATCGCGATGACATTCTTGAATTGACCAAGCTGTTGGATGACTTGGGCGTTGATGTAAACGTCTGTGCACCTATGGGTGCGACGCCCGCTGATATTGCCGATCTAGGTCGCGCGCATTTCAATGTCTTGATGTACCCTGAAACGGGTGAAATGGCCTGTCGTTATTTGGAACGTGCGTTAGGGCAACCCTATACCAAGACCGTGCCAATTGGTGTTGGGGCGACCGCCGATTTTATTGCCGAGGTGGGTCAGATCATTGGAAAACAAGACTTGGCATCGACCGTGCGGTCACGGTTGCCATGGTATTCAGCATCAGTTGATAGCACATATCTAACCGGCAAACGTGTCTTTATTTTCGGCGATGGCACCCACGCGATGACAGCGGCACGGATTGCGCGCGACGAAATCGGGTTCGACGTTGTTGGGCTGGGATGTTTTAACCGTGAAATGGCCCGTCCCGTGCGCACGATGGCCAAATCAATGGGGCTGGATGCGCTGATCAGCGACGATTACCTTGAGGTTGAACGCGCAATTGCCGACCTTGCCCCTGAACTTATCTTGGGCACACAGATGGAACGCCATATCGGCAAACGCCTTGGCATTCCGTGCGCTGTCATTTCGGCGCCTGTCCACGTCCAAGATTTCCCTGCGCGTTATTCGCCGCAAATGGGACCAGAGGGTGCCAATGTGATCTTTGACACATGGGTGCATCCGTTGGTGATGGGGCTTGAGGAACATTTGTTAACGATGTTCCGCGATGATTTCGAATTTTCTGATAGTGCTGGGCCCAGCCATCACGCGGCGCATGCACCAGCCCAACAGCGGGCCGAGGTTGAAACAGGGCAAAGCGCTGACACCAATATCATTTGGCTAAAGGATGCCGAGTCAGAGCTGCGCAAAATCCCGTTCTTTGTGCGCGGAAAGGCACGTCGCAACACCGAAAAATATGCCGCAGATCGTGGCGTTGCGGAAATTTCGATCGATACATTATACGAGGCAAAGGCTCATTATGCGCGATAGCGGCCCTGATATCCAATCCTATCGCATTGCGATTGTGACGTTAGACGCGCATAACGCGCGGCCGTGTGAACGTGCGCTTGCCGCTTTGGCAACCGATTTTCCAGGCCTTGAAATTGAAATTTTTGCCGCCGCCCAATGGGGCGAAGATCCCACATCGTTTGACCGTGCCAAGGCTGCGATTGAACGTGCGGATATCATCATCGTGAACTTGCTGTTTTTAGAAGAGCATGTGCGCCCGCTTTTACCAATTCTAATGGCGCGGCGTGATCATTGTGATGCGATGGTTGGCATGATCTGTGACGCCGCGTTGGTGAAACAAACCCGCATGGGATCGCTAGATATGGCCGCACCCGAAAGCGGGACCATGGCGCTTTTGAAAAAGCTGCGCGGGTCGTCCAAGCCATCGACCGAAACCGGCGAAAAGAAAATGCGCATGTTGCGCCGTTTGCCCAAGATCCTGAAGTATATTCCAGGCAAGGCCCAAGATCTGCGCGCTTGGTTTTTGGTCATGCAATATTGGCTGGGTGGAAGCGACGAGAATATCGAAGCGATGTTGCGCTTCTTGCTATCACGATATTCGCGCGTTTCAGGTTGGGCTGGTCGTGCCGTTGCTTTGCCACGCGAATATCCGGATGTCGGCTTGTATCATCCGGACATTCCGGGGCGCATGGCCTTGGATTTTGCGTCACTGCCAAAGATCGCAAATCCCAAAGGGCGGGTCGGATTGTTGTTAATGCGGTCATATGTGCTTAGCGGTGATACCGCGCATTACGACGCGGTGATCCGTCGATTTGAAGCACAAAACGTCCAAGTCGTCCCTGCTTTTGCCGGAGGCTTGGATGGGCGTCCTGCGATTGACCAATATTTCCAACATAACGGTGTTGCCACTATTGATGCGATGGTTTCGCTCTCTGGTTTTTCATTGGTGGGTGGGCCTGCGTATAACAACACGGATGCCGCTGTTGAGGTGCTGAAAACGTTGGACATTCCATATGTTGCGGCCCATCCGTTAGAGTTTCAGACCTTGTCACAATGGGCGGCTTCGGCGGGGGGCTTGGGTCCTATTGAAACCACGATGCTCATTGCCCTGCCTGAATTAGACGGCGCCACAACACCGACAGTTTTTGCCGGCCGACATGGTGAAGAGGGTGGCTGTCGCGGGTGTTCTTATGCGTGCAAAGCCACAGACGCCAGAGCGATGGCACCATGTTTTGAACGCATTGATGCACTGGTCGCACGAACGGAAAAATTGGTGGCGCTGCGCCTATCAGAGCGTGTAAATCGTCGGGTTGGCATCGTTTTGTTTGGCTTTCCACCGAATGCCGGCGCGGCAGGGACGGCCGCCTATTTGGATGTGTTTGGGTCGCTGCATAACACAATGGGCGCTATGCGCGACGCTGGATATACTTTGGATGTTCCCGAAACGGTTGAAGCGTTGCGTGATGCGGTCTTGGGCGGCAATTCAAAGACCTTGGGCCAAGACGCAAATGTTGTCGCGCGGGTAAATGCCGATTGGATATTGCGCAATACACCATGGCTCGACGAGATTGAGACACAGTGGGGCCCCGCCCCGGGCCGCGTGCAATCCGATGGCAGTTCTGTCTTTGTGCTGGGTCAACAGTTTGGCAACATCTTTGTCGGTGTGCAGCCCACCTTTGGATACGAAGGTGACCCCATGCGGTTGCTATTCGAAAAGGGCTTTGCACCCACTCATGCGTTTTCGACGTTCTATCAATGGCTGAAACGTGACTTCTGTGCCGATGCTGTGCTGCATTTTGGCATGCATGGCGCGTTGGAATTCATGCCCGGAAAGCAGGCCGGTGTCAGTGGTGCAGATTGGCCTGATCGGTTGATTGGCGATTTGCCCAATATTTACGTATATGCGTGCAACAATCCGTCCGAGGCAAGCCTTGCCAAGCGGCGCAGCAATGCGGTGACAATCACACATCTAACGCCACCTGTTTCGTCGGCGGGTCTGTACAAGGGTTTGCTTGACCTCAAGGACAGCCTGACCAGATGGCGCGAGATGGCGCAAGACGACCCAAACCGCACAGAATTAGAGGCGTTGATAAAAGATCAGGCCGAGGCGGTCGATTTTGCGGAAACGGATACCGCCGCGCTTTGGCTGAAATTATTAGAAACCGAAGAGGCATTGGTTCCCGAAGGGCTGCACATTGTGGGACGGGGGATCAGCGATCAACAACGGCATGCCTATCTGACCGCAGTTGGGGATTTGTCCGACGATGCGCGTGCGGCAATGTCCGATGCCTTGGGGCAGAACACCGAAATTCCCGCGATCCTACATGCGCTTGACGCGGGCTTTACGCCCCCAGTCGCAGGCGGTGACATCGTTAGATCGCGTGATATTTTGCCAACAGGGCGCAACATTCATGCGTTTGATCCGTTTCGCATGCCAACGGCGTTTGCCTGTCGTCAAGGTGCAGATCAGGCAAATATGCTGTTGGAAAAACATGCATCACTGCCCCGCACGGTTGCCTTGGTTTTGTGGGGGTCTGACAATATTAAATCAGACGGCGCACAGATTGCCCAAGCGCTGGCGTTGATTGGGGCGCGTCCGCGCTTTGACAGCTTTGGCCGTCTGTCGGGTGCCGATTTGATCCCCTTGACCGAATTAGGCCGCCCACGGATTGACGTGATTATGACGCTGTCTGGGATTTTCCGCGACCTTTTGCCCTTGCAAACCCGCATGTTGGCCGAAGCGACCTATAAAGCCGCGGCTGCAGATGAAGATCCCGAGATGAATTTCGTCAAGGCCAATACCTTGGCCCATATGGCCGAGACGGGGGATGATTTGGAAACCGCCGCACTGCGGATTTTTTCCAACGCCGAAGGCGCATATGGATCAAACGTCAATCAGCTGGTCGATAGTTCCGCCTTTGATCAAGAGGACGAATTGGCCGATGCCTATGAGGCGCGCAAAAGCTTTGCCTATGGTCGCAACGGCAAACCAACCCAGAACCAAAAGCTTTTGAAAAACGTGTTGTCCAAGGTTGAACTGGCCTATCAAAACCTAGAAAGTGTCGAATTGGGTGTCACGACGGTGGACCATTATTTCGACACTTTGGGCGGGATATCACGCGCGGTGAAACGCGCGCGCAGTGGCCAAGACATCCCTGTTTATATCTCGGACCATACCAAAGGCACAGGCAAGGTGCGCACCCTTGCGGACCAAGTCGCGCTGGAAACACGGTCACGGTCTTTGAACCCAAAATTCTACGAAGCGCTTTTAGAGCATGGTGCCGAGGGCGTGCGCCAGCTTGAGGCGCATGTGACAAATACCTTGGGCTGGTCTGCCACCACCGGACAGGTCGACCCTTGGGTATATCAACGCATCACCGAAACCTTTGTCCTAGATGAAGCCATGCGCGAACGTTTGGCGTCGTTGAACCCGACTGCCAGTTCGCGCATGGCGAACCGCCTGCTTGAGGCGACAGATCGCGCCTATTGGACCCCTGATCCCGACACGATCGCGGCGTTGCAAAATGCGGCTGACGCGCTTGAAGACCGAATGGAAGGGATCGCAGCACAATGACATACTATAACCCTTTTACCGAAAGGCATCAGCCATGAGCCCATTAGATACCACCGTACCACGCCTAAATGGCCAAGACGGCGAAGGGTCAGTGCAAGTGCATCAAGACCCCGACATGAAAATTGAGGGCGCCAAGGTGTTCTCGGTCTATGGCAAGGGTGGGATTGGAAAATCAACGACCAGTTCAAATTTGTCTGCAGCGTTTTCAAAACTTGGCAAACGTGTCCTGCAAATTGGATGTGATCCAAAACATGACAGCACATTCACTCTGACAGGATCGTTGGTTCCAACTGTGATCGATATCTTGAAAGAGGTGGATTTTCACGCCGAAGAGCTGCGCGCCGAAGATTTTGTCTTTGAAGGATTCAATGGCGTTAAATGTGTCGAGGCTGGCGGCCCCCCTGCGGGGACCGGTTGCGGTGGTTATGTTGTTGGTCAAACCGTGAAATTGTTGAAACAACACCACCTGTTGGACGATACCGATGTGGTGATTTTCGACGTTTTGGGTGATGTCGTCTGCGGCGGCTTTGCGGCCCCCTTGCAGCACGCGGATCGCGCATTGATCGTTACCGCGAATGACTTTGACAGCATTTATGCAATGAACCGCATCATCGCGGCAGTTCAAGCGAAATCAAACAATTACAAGGTGCGCCTTGCGGGCTGTGTCGCCAATCGGTCCAAAGATACCGACGAAGTTGATCGTTATTGCCGCACTGTGGGATTTAATCGCATCGCGCATATGCCCGATGTTGACGTGATTCGTCGGTCGCGTCTGAAGAAAAAGACGCTATTTGAGATGGATCTCGATGATGACGTTGCCGCAGTGCAAAAGGAATATATCCGCCTTGCGCAAACACTGTGGAATGGAACTGAACCCTTAGCGCCTGCACCTTTAGAAGATCGCGAAATCTTTGAGCTTTTAGGATTTGATTGATGCGGTACGAACAAACACTGTCGCGGGTTGAAATGTATTTCGACAAAACCGCCACAAAAACATGGGAACGCCTAACGTCGGACGCCCCAGTGTCGCGCATTCGACAAACTGTGCGGGCAGGGCGCGATGAAATGCGGATGAAATTGCTAGCCCAGTTACCACAAGACTTGACAGGGGCACGCATCATGGACGCAGGCTGTGGCCCTGGACAGTTAACCCAAGAACTTGCCCTGCGTGGCGCTGATGTGGTCGCAATTGATATCAGCCCGTCCTTGATAGATATCGCGCGCAAACGCATCCCCGTTGAATTACACGATCACATCGAATCGATGTGGTACGCGGGAAAGCTTGCCCCCAAGGGTGATAAATCCCCCACAATGGTGCCGCAATCCTATCGCGCGTTGCGCCGTGCGCTGGGGGATGATGCACTGTTGGTTGATTTGGGGCGCGTGACATCGGGATTTTACATTTCTCATGCAATGGGGTGCCATAGATGACATCCCCCAAACGCCATACTTGGACACAGCTTCCGCGGCGCATGTTGCCTTTTGCGGATGCGGCCAGCACGGATTTGCCGTTATCGCAAATCCTGCGCCTGTCGTTGTTCCAAGTATCGGTGGGCATGGCCAGTGTCATGCTATTGGGCACCTTGAATCGTGTGATGATCGTCGAACTTAGCGTTCCTGCGATGATTGTCGCAATTATGATTGCCTTACCTGTTTTGATTGCGCCATTTCGTGCCGTTTTAGGATTTAGATCCGATACACACCGCTCTGCGATTGGATGGAAACGGGTTCCATATATCTGGTTCGGATCTTTGTGCCAAATGGGTGGGCTTGCAGTCATGCCATTTGCTTTGATTGTCTTATCAGGCGATCAAACCTTGGGTCCTGATTGGGCGGGCGAAATCCTGGCAGCTTTTGCGTTTTTGATGACAGGGTTTGGCATGCACATGACCCAAACCGCGGGATTGGCCTTAGCCAGTGATCGGGCAGATGATATCACGCGTCCGCGTGTCGTTTCGCTGCTTTATGTCATGTATCTGGCGGGGATGGGCCTTTCTGCCCTTTTGATTGGTTGGCTTTTGCGTGATTTTTCGAATCTTACGCTTATTCGCGTGGTTCAAGGCGCGGCGATTACGGGATTGTTATTGAACCTAATCGCACTGTGGAAACAAGAACATGTCATGCCAATGACCGCCTCTGAACGTGCGCAACCGCGTCCCGTTTTTTCAAATGCATGGGCGGATTTTATGGCGACACCTTCGGCAAGCCGTTTAATTGTTGTGGTCTTTGTTGGGACGCTTGCGTTCAATATGCAAGATGTTTTGCTAGAACCCTACGGAGGCGAGGTTCTGGGCCTAAGCGTTGGCAAAACCACGTGGCTGACTGCAGCGTGGTCCTTGGGGGCACTTATCGGTTTGGCCTTTGCTGCGCGACATTTACGGTCAGGCGCAGCCGAACATCAATTGATGTCTAAGGCCGTCTTGGTTGGGATTATTGCCTTTATAGCGGTAATTTTGGCAACGCCCGCCGCATCACCGCTTTTGTTTTTTACAGGTACAACCTTGATTGGCTTAGGCGCAGGCTTGTTTGCGGTTGCCACGTTAATCACGGCCATGAATCTGCCTGTGATCAATGATGCCGGCCGCGGCTTGGCGCTTGGCGCATGGGGTGCCGCACAGGCGACAGCGGCTGGATGCGCAATCGCACTTGGCGGGACATTGCGGGATTGGATCAATTCCGCTGCATTGGGTGGCACATTTGGTGACCGCCTGACGACGCCGGCAACGGGGTATGCAACTGTTTACACAACCGAGATAGCGGCGTTGATCATAACGTTCGTTCTTCTCAGACCATTGGTGCGGCAGGCGCGACGCACTTCATCTTTATCCGATCAAAGGTCAGGGGGCATTCAGCTCGCTGATTTTCCAATGTGATCGGTAGCGTTTTGAAAGGAAACTGACATGACAACAGTATTTTTTGGAAACTTTGATCTGGTCAGCGCAGCGCTGTGGCTGTTCTGGATCTTTTTCGCTCTGCTGATTTTTTACATTCAGCGGGAAAACATGCGCGAAGGCTATCCTTTGGAAAATGACGATGGCACCGTTGCAGCAAACCAAGGAATGTTCCCGGTTCCTGATCCAAAAACCTTTAAGTTGCCCCATGGCCGCGGCGACGTGACAGTACCAAATAATGATGGGGAACGTCGTGAGGTTGCTTTGCAACAAACCAACGTTGCAAATGGCTATCCATTTGAACCAACGGGAAATCCAATGAAGGATGGCGTTGGTCCCGCAGCATGGGCAGCCCGTCGCGATGTCGCGGAGTTAGATGCACATGGTCATCCAAAAATTATCCCACTCTCAGGGAGCGATAAATTTTTTGTGGCCGCTGGACGTGATCCGCGTGGTTTACCGGTCATGGCAGGGGACGGCGAAATCGTCGGCCGGATCTGCGACATGTGGGTGGACGAACCTGAGCAATTGGTGCGCTATTTGGAAATCGAATTGGATGCAGCAACTGGTGAAGGCACACGTTTGGTCCCAATGACGCTTGCGCGCATTCATTCTAATCGTGTGGCGATTAAGTCGATTTTTGGCAAACATTTCAACGATGTCCCAAAACATAAATCAGGCAATCAAGTAACCTTGTTAGAGGAAGAAAAGATTTCCGCTTATTACGCAGGCGGAACACTTTATGCCTCTTCTGCACGCCTAGAACCACAATTGTAATCCCGGAAAGGGGCCGTCCATGTCACATGATGATTTCGCAGTAGAACCGATTAAGGGACTCCCTGAATTCCTGCCTCGGGGCGAGGTCATCTTGTGGCAGGGGCGACCAGATTGGTGGCACCTGACGGTGCAATCGATGAACCTTTGGTGGGTTGTCGGCTATTTCGGTATCTTAACGCTATGGCGGTTTTTTACCGTGGTTGATCTTTTGCCATTAGATCGCGCCATCGCTGTGTCATTGCCCTTTGTGGTGATCGGCGCAATTGTGGCTGGATTGTTTATAATTGTCGGTTATGTCCAAGCGCGCGCGACGGTTTACACCATCACAAACCGTCGCGTTGCTATGCGCGTGGGTGCGGCGTTGACCGTAACATTGAACCTGCCTTTTACCCAGATTGAAAATGCAGCTCTTGCAAAGCGGCGCAATGGACATGGAAACATTGCCCTAGAAACCAAGGGCGGTACAAAGTTTTCGTTTCTTGTTCTATGGCCACATGCCCGCCCATGGCATTTTACCAAACCACAGCCCACTTTACGCGCCATCGCAGATGCGGATGCCGTCGCGAACATTCTGGCCAAAGCTGCCAAAGCCCGCCTCATTGAAGAACAAAACAAATCGCATGCAGACACACCAATTCTGGGCGTCGCTGCGCAATAGGGGACAAAAATGGCCGATGTTCGTTACATAAAAAAGGACGAAGAAACGATCCCAAAAGTCGCTTTATGGGCGATGTTTTCATTGGTCCTGGTGGTACTATTTTCTGTCACCATGGTGCGCGTTTTCGATGTGCCTGCGGTCGCAACGCCCCCTGCATCACCGATCAAAGCCGAAGTTCCCCTGTATATTTACGGACAACAAAGCGGCGCAGTCCGTGTTTTAGATCAAAACGGCACAGTGCTTGCCGAAATGACTGGGGAAAAGGGCGGATTTATTTCCGGCGTCGCGCGCGTCATTGAACGTGAACGCGCGCGCGCAGGAATGACGATGGACGCGCCTGTCCATGTCATTTGGCGGGAAAATAACCGCCTTTCTCTATTAGACCCTCAGACCGGTTGGCAAGCGGATCTGATGGGATTTGGCGCGGACAATTCCCGCGCATTTGCCAATCTCGTAGCCAAAGCGATGAAAGGAAACTAATCATGGGGTTTTTTACACGAACCAAGGAATATGTGCCTTGCACAGTCGAAATTAGCCATAAATTTGAAAGCCTGCACGCGCATGTCCGCTTTAACAATGGCGCGGTCATTTATCCTGGTGATGAGGTCCACGTCGAAGGTCCAGAGATCATGGCACCTTTCGGCGAAGTCGTTAGCGAAGACCGAAACGCGATCATCGTTCGCGCCAGTGGTTTAGAACGCCTATGGACGCGCGCAACAGGCGATCTTGAGGTAATGGAGCTTTGTGAGTTTTCGTTCTCAGATGAGGTGTTATCATGAATATGCATTCCGCCGACGCAACCACAGCCGAAGAAGCAATCGCCCTGCAAGACGCTATTGATAGTGATGCAGCCACCCAGGTGGCTATGCAGGACACATTGTTGACGCCGCGATTTTACACGACAGATTTTGATGAATTGGATGCCATTGATGTCAGCAAAATTCGTGACGAATGGGATCCTTTGATTGATCGTATGGTCAGCGATCCGAACAAAGGCCACTTTAAAAAGAACGCAGATTGGGACACCGTCGATTGGGACGGAATGGAACCAAAGCTGAAAAAAGAATTCATCGATTTTTTGATTAGTTCGTGTACCGCAGAATTTTCGGGATGTGTGTTGTACAAGGAAATGAAACGGCGCGGTTCGAACAAAGATATCACGCAATTGTTTCAATTGATGGCCCGCGACGAGGCACGTCATGCAGGGTTTATCAACGACGCACTGCGCGAGGCGGGCGTGGCGGTGAACCTTGGATTTCTGACACAGAAAAAGAAATACACCTATTTCCGTCCGAAATTTATCTATTACGCGACATACCTATCAGAAAAGATTGGTTATGCACGCTATATTACGATTTTCCGGCACCTCGAGGAAAACCCACAACATCGGTTTCATCCAATTTTCAAATGGTTTGAAGAATGGTGTAATGATGAATTTGCACATGGCGAAGCCTTTGCGCTTTTGATGAAAACGGACCCCAAACTGACCCGTGGAATAAATGTTTGGTGGATCAAATTCTTTCTAACCGCTGTCTATGGGACGATGTATGTGCGCGATCACCAACGCCCTGAATTCCACAAAGCGCTAGGTGTTGATCCTGATTGGTATGCGCGTGAAGTGTTTATTAAAACCTCAAAGCTTAGCGAACAAATTTTCCCAATCACGCTTGATATCGACAACCCACGCTGGGACGCGGGCCTAAAGCGTTTGCAAAAGGCCAATGTTGATTTGGCGATTGCGAAACAAAAGGGTAAAAAGTTAGCGCAATTTGGGGCCAGCTTGCGTGCAGGATTGGCGTTCTTATCGCTTTATACCATTCCCGCCAAAAAGCACGCTGTGCCGTCATATACACGGTTGGAGCCATCCTATTAATGTCTAACCCAATCGTCATAGCCTGCCTTGTTGCGATCTTTAGCTGGTGGTTTTTCACGGGTATGATTTTGATCGCTGTGCGTTTGTGTGATCGTTTATCGATTGCACAACGCCAAAAGGTTTGTTTGGCGAGTTTGCCGATTTTCGGGATCGGCTTGTTTGGAATAGATTACACAGCGAACCTGCAGACCACGACCGCAGTCTATTTGGGCTTTTTTGCCGCCTTGGCTGTATGGGGATGGATAGAGTTTGCTTTTTTAACGGGTGTTATCACGGGACCAAACGTCACGGAATGCCCGACCAACATTACACCGATTGAACGATTTATCCGCGCTTGGGGTACTTTGGCATATCATGAAATCGCACTTTTGGCTTCGCTGTCGGTAATCATTTACATCGGATGGGGTGCTGAAAATGGCTTCGGTATGTGGACGTTCATAATTCTCTATGGTGCCCGCGTGTTTGCCAAATTGAACCTGTTTTTTGGTGTGCCACGGATAAATGTTGAATTTGTGCCTAAGGCGCTGGCCCATTTAACCAGCCATTTCCGCGTTTCTTCTATGAATTGGTTTTTCCCAATTTCCGTAACGCTTTTGACCTTTGCTTTGGCCTGCTGGATCGAACGCATCTATGCAATGACATTGGCCGAACAGATTATTGGATTTTCTCTTTTGTCATCGATGACTGCGATGGCTTTGGTTGAGCATTGGGTGATGGTTCTACCGGTCCCTGATGCACAGTTGTGGCGATGGATGATCCCACAAAAACATGAACAAATTGAACAAAAATACCGGCGAAAGGATTCCCATGGACTATGATGCAATGTTTGCAGATCAACTTGATCAGCTAAAAAGTGATGGAAATTATCGCATCTTTGCCGAATTAGAGCGTAAATGCGGTGCTTTCCCGCGGGCGAAAAGCCACGACAAAAATGCCCCCGAAGAAGTGACCGTATGGTGTTCTAACGATTATCTTGGGATGGGACAGCACCCTGTTGTCCGTCAAGCAATGAAAGACGTGATTGACAGCTGTGGCTGTGGCGCGGGCGGGACACGCAACATCTCTGGAACCAACCACCACCACAAGCTTTTGGAAAATGAATTGGCCGATTTGCACGGCAAAGATGCAGCATTGCTGTTCACTTCGGGCTATGTTTCAAACTGGGCAGCGCTTAGCACGCTGGGATCAAAATTGCCGAATGCTGTTATCCTGTCTGACGCGCTGAACCATGCCAGCATGATCGAAGGTGTGCGCCATTCACGCGCCGACAAAGTAATCTGGAAACATAATGACCCAGAGGATTTGGATCGTAAATTGGCCACGATCGCACCAGATCGCCCAAAAATTGTTGCGTTTGAATCGGTCTATTCGATGGACGGCGATATTTGCCCTATGCAAGAAATTGTCGAGGTTGCAGAAAAACATGGTGCCATGACATATCTGGACGAGGTTCACGCCGTCGGGCTGTACGGCCCGCGCGGTGGTGGTGTGTCCGAAGAACTGGGCCTTGCAGACCGCATTACGTTGATCGAGGGAACATTGGGTAAAGCATACGGTGTCATGGGCGGCTATATAACCGGATCGCATGAATTGTGTGATTTTGTTCGCTCATTCGCGAGTGGGTTTATCTTTACAACCGCGTTGCCGCCTGCGGTTGCCGCAGGTGCGCGTGCGTCGATTGCACATCTAAAAACATCACAAATCGAACGGGCAAGACAGCGTCAGCAAGTGGCTAAATTGCGCGCCGGATTGGACCGCGCCGGCATTCCACATTTGGATAACCCGTCGCACATCATTCCCGTTATGATCAAGGATCCTGTAAAATGCCGTGAACTGGCCGATATTTTGATGAATGACTATGGGATTTACGTACAACCGATCAATTACCCCACAGTGCCAAAAGGCACCGAACGTTTGCGGTTTACCCCATCGCCCTATCATACTGACGCCGATATCGATCATTTGATCAATTCTCTCACAGTTTTGTGGCGCCAATGTGCTTTGGCGCATGCAGTAGCTTAGTGATCGAATCTGTGCTAAGAGTTGCGTCATAGAGGGAAGATGAATACATTTTGGAGACTTAAATGACTAAATTCGGTACTATTTTTTCGATCCTCTTCACGGTGACAGCAGGCTCAGCTCTGGCAGAGGGTCACGCATCTGGTGATCCAGCAGCTGGCGAAAAAGGATTTAATAAATGTAAATCTTGCCATTCAATCATCACAGGCGATGACGAAACAATCGTTAAAGGCGGTAAGACTGGTCCTAACCTATTCGGTTTGCCCGGTCGTAGCGCAGGAAGCGCAGATGGGTTCAAGTATGGCGATAGTATCAAAGCACTTGGCGAAACAGAATTTGTCTGGGACGAAACAGAATTTGTTGCATACGTCGCAGATCCTACAAAGTATTTGAAAGAAAAACTGGACGATAGCAAAGCCCGTTCAAAGATGTCGTTTAAATTAAAAAAAGAAGAAGATGCGAAAGACATCTGGGCCTATTTGGTTTCAGTCTCTGAATAAAAGAAATAATTAAGAGGCGCCCAAAGCAACTGCCATAATATGGTCAGCGATGGTTTTGGGCGCCTCTTCTTGCATTAAATGCCCAAGTGCAGGGATTTCAAATATCGCTGCATCAGCAATGACATTCGCCCAATGGCGCGAGATATGCGGTGGAACGGTTTTATCGCGTTGACCTGTCAAAAATGTGATCTCTGATTTGGTTTGCCCCAGCCCATCTAGAAATGCGCCAAGATCCCATTCTGCCATGAATTGTAATGTTCCCTGTACATGGTCTTTGGACTGAAACAGTGTCGCGTATGCACGCAAGCTTTCGTCCGACACACAAGAACCGGTCCCATCCAACAACCGTTTTACACGCGACATGTCTTGGGCAGCAAGCGCCAAGAGACGTGCCGAAAACGGCGCGGCAGCGGCAATTTTAGCAAAATAAGGGAACATAACACCGGCAAGGCCTGAAAACTGACCAAAGGCGGCGTTCACGCAGATCACCTTGGGCCTCGGGTTAAAATCTGATGCCAATGAAACAGCAATCGCCGCACCTGCAGAATGACCAACAATCACATCAGGGGCAAAATCTAAATTCCTTAACAACATAGCCACGCCGCGGGTACAGTTTGCCAAAGTGCTTTGGCCGATGGGTGGCGTATCTGAAAACCCATGGCCAGGTAAATCAATGGCGCAAAGCTGTGCTTTGTTTTGTAAGACACTTATTAGTGGGGCCCAACTGTGTGTCGATGCCCCCGTTCCATGTAATAATAAAATCTTTGGTCCTGTGGTGCCAACCCGCTGGGCGTGCCAACGAAACGGCAGAGTTCGGATCCACTCTGAATGGCCACGATTGGGCCACCAAGATGGTATTTGACGCGGTTTCATTGATCCAGATGCGCTTGCACAATCTCAGACAGGCCATAGGCATTCGCCCGAGGCAGGCTAATATAATGGCCAGTCATTTCATCGGCCAATTTAATAAGATCTGGGTTTGTGCGGCGCCCACAATCAATGAAAAGGGTTGGGATATTTAGGCTATGCGCGCGGCGGGCGACAGTATATGCATCCTCCATCGCGCTTTGTCGGCCGGCATCGCCATTCAAATTAATATTGCCTTTACCATCCGTCAAAACTGCAATGCTTGGGGCTTTCCCTGCCGATCGTGCGGCCGTCGCAAGGCGCACTGCGGTATCAATGCCTAACGCCAATGGCGTACCGCCCCCTGCGGCAAGGCCTGCCAAATTCTTTTTTGTTTGTACCAGCGACCGCGTTGGCGGCAAAAGTACATCCGCACGGATATCACGAAATCCGATTAACGCAACAAAATCACGTTTTGCATAAGCTTGTGCAAGCATAAGTTCGACAGCGCCCTTTGCTTCGCCCATGCGGTTCATGGCCGCTGAACCCGACGCATCGACAGCAAAGATCAAAACGCGTTCAGAACGATTGTCAAATCTTTGAATATGCAAATCGTTTGGGTATATCACGATGCCATCTTTTTTACCGCAATGGGCACGTCGTGATTTTTGCCATGGGGCGGCACTGCGCAAACTTGCTAATAAATCAATGCGTTGCTGACCTTGGGGGCGTCCAGGCCGCGCGGGTTTGGGGCGCCCACGCAAGTTTGATTTTTGACGCAATCCGAACCCCATACCTTTGGTCGGACTGGATGCAGCTGTTTTTGAAGTAAGTTTTGCCAAGACGTCTGGCGGCAACATAGCTTTCACAGCGTCGATCATTAAATCTTGGGGCAGGGGGGTGTCAGCTGCACTTGATGTATCATCATTTCGCGATTGTGATTGGTCTTGGGCAGGTGGCTTGGGCTGCTCTTCTGGGGTTTCAAAATATTGTGCGCGATGCCCAAAGACAAGCGCAGCTGCACGATCCAAATCCTGCTGACGTATGGACGGAGATGCGTCAAAGGCGGCCAGGTGTTGTGCGGCGCGTTGTGCCATCAGAACGGGCCGCAGATCAAAAATACCCATTTGCAGAGCAGCTGTTATTAAAGCAGAGATATGATCATCACTTAAACATGGCAATGTATGCGTGGGCTGTTCGGCCTTTGGAATGTCAGGCGCAAAATCAACGCTGCGAACATTTGTAAGATCTAGGCAAAATGCGATCCGATTGGTCAAAACATCCGGTGGGCCTTGTTCCTGTCGCGTGCTTTCATCAAAAAGGATCAAGGGGGCCAATACACGATCATCCATCGCGCCGGCAATAAGCGCTCCGACGTCTTTGGGCATCCGTTCGCTCATGACACATGTGATGATTTCGGGCCGTTCCAACATTCCTAGCTGATAACACAGCCGTCCTTCGGCCAAACTTGTAATCGGATCAATACCACCTACCAATTCAGGGATCGAAATGCTTGGATGCAAACGTTGAAGGTTATGGCCCGCCGTCCGTAATCCATCGCGCAAGGTTTCCATATGTGGACCGGCGGATGTCTTGATCCAAACACCACCAAAGGCCTTGGGGTCCCGAAAACACAACCGAAACACCAAATGTGCGATATCGGACATCTCGGTCATATTTAGCCCATGACCGCGTCTAATGTGCGTTCTACGCGCACGACAGATCCAGCATCATCTAAAGGATCCCTACGTAATCTGTGGCTAAGCGCCATCGGTGCAATGCGCTTAACATGCTGGATCGTGACCGCAGCATCACCATCATAGGCCGCCAGCGCGCGGGCAGTTTTCAGCAAGGTCAATTCACCGCGCAAACCGTCACTGCCCAAGGCAACACATATTTCAGCGCAAATTTCTAATATGGCATCCGATGTTTTTATGCTGTCCATCCGTTTACGCGCAGCAAGAACATCAGCACATATCCTGGTATTTTCTGCGTCCCATTGACCAAAAAACCCATCCGGATCGCGGTCGAACGCATCACGTCTTTTAATCACATCAATACGATCTAGAATGGTCTGAGGGGTGCGTACTTCGACGGATAAACCAAAACGGTCCAATAGTTGTGGTCTTAATTCACCTTCTTCTGGGTTACCGGACCCGATCAGGATAAACCGCGACGGATGGCGAATAGATAGGCCTTCGCGTTCGACAACATTTTCACCGGATTGCGCGACATCTAGCAACAGATCAACGATGTGATCTTCTAGCAGGTTGACTTCATCAATATAAAGATACCCACGATTGGCCCGTGCCAACAGCCCAGGTTGAAAGGTCTTGACGCCATCCACCAACGCGCGTTCGATATCCAATGCACCGGTCACGCGATCTGCACTTATCCCTAAAGGTAAATCCACCACAGGGGTAGGGATTGTATGTTTGCGACCCTTGGCGGTTTCGACCCAAGCAGGAACAGACTTGATATCAGGCGAATTCACAGGACATCCAATAATCGCACTGATGGGGGGCAAAAGATCCGCCAAAGCACGGACCGCTGTTGATTTCCCCGTGCCGCGATCGCCAAACACTAAAACACCGCCGATTTTTGGATCAATCGCGGTCAGGATCAACGCAAGTTTCATCGTATCTTGGCCAACGATTGCGGAAAAAGGAAAGGCTTTAGTCATTTGATCGTTCCTGAATAATCTCTTTGTCGAAAGCGGGCCAATGCCCATCAATCGCTGTTATGTTGAACCTGGCATACAGGTCCTCTTTGAACCAATTCCCACGGCGAACTTGGTCTATTGCCGATTTGTGCGGTCCGTTTGCATGTGCAAAAGCAGTCATTTCTTTTAGGTTGGGCCAAATTGAAAAAGTAAGCTGTTGACGCAATGGCACTTCACCAAGGCCGATTTTGAACAGAACATCTGTATTTTGACCAATCCGTACGCTGATTGCCGGGGCCTGCTGCCAAAACTTTCGAATTTTTTGCCAACGGACTGTGGCCCGCGTTAAAACTGCAACTGGTCCCTGATCGCTGCGACTTTCCGCGGAAAACGGACTTTTCCCAGACCATTGTCCACGGCTAGACACTGTTTCAAGAAACAGCGTAGCAGTGTGCGCGGCGCGCGCGCGATACCGTGAAAATATGCTATTATTGTCCATGGCAAGACGGCCATGTTCTGCACTGTCCCAAACACAAAGAATTGCATAAACACCCCAGTTAGGGACCGGCGTAAACCCTTGACCCGTGCCCGAGCCAAGAAGTTTCCAGAAATTCAAATGCGGTATTCGGCGCAACGAGAGTCGCGCAAGCCCCATCATCACAAAAGCCCATGCTTTGTGCCGCGGCGTATCAAAACGATACAGGCTGAGAGTGACGATCTGAATAATATGCCTCCGCTTGTTTGAAAGGATGCTTGGCATGTTTTTAGTCAACCATAAAACAGTTCTATTGTAAAATAAAATAGACAGATGTACTGTAATAATATCATGACACTTCCTGAACGCTCTCTCAGGGTCCCGACGGATCCCCCATACCGACCAAAGGCGATTGTCATTGGGGCCGGTTTGGGCGGTTTGTCTGCGGCAATGCGATTGGGCGCGAAAGGATATCATGTTCAAGTTCTTGATCGCCTTGATCGACTGGGCGGCCGTGGGTCATCCATTTCTAAAAATGGCTTTCGGTTCGACCTTGGGCCAACGATCCTGACCGTACCAAAGGTATTCGAACAACTTTGGGCCGATTGTGGGGGATCATTTCATGACGATGTTACCCTGACGCCTGTTGATCCGTATTATGAAATCAGATGGCCCGATGGATCCCATTTTCAGATCCGCAACACCGAACAAGACATGTTAGCCGAGGTCAAACGCCTGTTTCCAAACGACCTTGCAGGCTATAACAAGTTCTTGAAAGATTGCGAAAAACGCTATCTTTTCGGCTTTGAAGGGTTGGGCCGCAAGCCGATGCATCGTCTTTGGGATCTGATCAAAGAACTGCCGGGCTTTGTGCGTTTGCGGGCGGACCGATCTGTCTATGCTCATGCGGCATCGCGCGTAAAAGACCCAAGGTTTCGCATGGCTTTATCGTTCCACCCCCTCTTCATTGGCGGTGACCCACGCCATGTGACATCCATGTATATTCTGGTCAGTCACTTGGAAAAAGCTTTTGGCGTTCACTACGTCCAAGGCGGCGTGCAAGAGCTTGCCGATGCAATGGGCCGGTTTATCGAACGGCAAGGTGGCAACATTTCATTAGGGACAACCGTAGACGAAATAACGTTCAAGGACCGTCGTGTGACGGGTGTCAAACTTGCTGGCAATCGCCACATTGATGCCGATCTTGTCGTATCAAATGCCGATCCAGGATGGACCTATGACACGCTATTGCGAAAAGCAAAAACAAAACGTTGGAATAGCGCGCGGCTTAAGCAATCGCGTTGGTCCATGGGGTTGTTTGTCTGGTACTTTGGAACGCGCGGAACACGCGATATGTGGTCTGATGTTGGACACCACACCATTATTAATGGGCCACGATATCGCGGATTGTTGAAGGATATATTCGATAAAGTATCGTTGGCGGATGACATGTCGTTATATATTCATCGACCCTCGGTAAATGATCCTTCTGTTGCGCCGCAGGGGGATGATTGTTTTTATGCGCTATCACCGGTGCCAAACCTGAAAACAAACACACCTGTCGATTGGGCTAAAGAAACACCAATCTATCTGGATAAAATGCGCGACGTCTTGGAACAAACCATCCCTGGGTTCTCTGACAAGATTGTGGCACAGCATGTGTTGACGCCAAAAGACTTTCAAAACAGATATCTTAGCCCACACGGCGCGGGATTTTCGATAGAACCTCGTATTTTTCAATCTGCGTGGTTTCGGCCACATAATATCAGCGAAGATTTCGACAATCTTTATCTTGTTGGGGCAGGTACACATCCAGGGGCAGGGATCCCAAGTGTTGTTACCTCGTCAGAGGTGTTATCCCATCTCGTGCCAGCGGTTGCAAAAATAGGGGCGTCTTAATGTCCACAGCACAAGCAGATATGGACTATTGCAAAGACGCGATCCGCCACGGATCGTTATCCTTTCATGCCGCATCATTACTGTTGCCGCAGGCGGTGCGCGAACCCTGTTTGGCGCTCTATGCGTTTTGCCGATTGGCCGACGACGAAGTCGATCTGAAATCAGACAAATCTGCATCTGTTCGAGATTTGGTTGCACGACTAGACGATGTCTATGCGGGGCGGCCTAGAAACCGGCCGATGGACCGGGCTTTTGCCCGCATGGTCGAAGAATTCGACATGCCGCGTGCATTGCCCGAAGCCTTGATCGAGGGGCTCGTTTGGGATGCCATGGCAAAGGAATATGATACATACGACGATCTTGTTGCTTATGCCGCACGTGTCGCGGCGGCGGTTGGCGCAATGATGTGTGTCATAATGCGGGCCCGTGATAGCGATGTTTTGGCCCGTGCTTGTGATCTGGGTGTGGCGATGCAATTGACAAATATTGCCCGCGACATCGGCGAGGATGCCGGCGAAGGTCGGCTGTACATACCGCATGATTGGCTTGCGACCGAAGGCCTTACGCGCGACGATGTGATGACTATGCGCCAGACGCGGCCCGAATTACAACGCATTACGCGCCGATTGTTAGCAAATGCAGATCGCCTATATCACCGCGCCGAAGCGGGCATTGCCTGTTTACCTATTCAGGTGCGCCCTGCAATGTTTGCCGCCCGACACATTTATGCGGCGATTGGGGATAGTTTACGTGACAATAATTATGACAACGTCACAGTCCGTGCGCGCACGACCAAAGCCACGAAAATCAGATTACTGGGCATTTCCGCAACGAAAGCAGTGGCAAGCATGATGTTGCCCACGCCCGCGACAATATATGCCGACCCCTTACCGCAAACAGAATTTCTGATCCGCGCGGCAGCAATTGAAAAAGATCAGACCGTAGGCTGGAGTGATAGATTTATTTCGATTATGGAACAGCTCCATCAACATGATCAAAAAAACATCGGTGCTTGATACACTACACCGATGTAGGAACAGACATAATGTGGTTTGACTTTGGTATATTTTTGGCAGCGTGTTTTGTGGCGGGTTCAACCGGCGGCCTATTCCCGCCCGGTGCGTGGTATGCAAACTTGCGAAAACCGCGTTGGACACCGCCCAATTGGGTATTTCCGATTACTTGGATAACACTCTACCTATTGATGTCCTTCGCTGGCGCAAAGCTCGCGGCACGTCATGATGCCGGAACTGCCTTGGCCCTCTGGTCATTGCAAATCGTCCTTAACGCTTTGTGGACGCCCGTATTTTTTGGCCTGCAAAAGATTAAACTTGGCTTGTATGTCATCACTGCCCTTTGGGGCGCGGTGGCATTGTGCGTCGTTGTGTTTGGATCGCTTGATTGGATGATCGGCGCAGCATTTGCACCCTATTTATTATGGGTCACCATCGCGGCGCTTTTAAACCTATCTGTCTATCGCCTTAATCCTCAGGCGTGACAGAACCAGGCCAAGATGCACGGCGCGGGACGCGCACCGCTAACATCGCCAAGATTGCAGGATTGCGAAAACGATGCAGATCTAGCGCTTCAAAAACACCCGTGGTTGTTTCACCCAACAGCGTGGTTTCCACCATTGCACGGCTATAAAACGGTGCATCCAGCAGGCTTTTGACTTGTTTGGGTCGCTTGCCTTGATCACATCGGGTATTCCGCGCGACCGCCCACAAACTACGTGAAAATTTGGTAGGTGGCGGCGGTGCCTTTATTTGCTGTCCAATGCCTTGGGTATCGAAATGCAAAGCGTGCTGTTCATGGGTGCCATCGCGAAGTTCAAGATCATAAAAGCACTTGGCCCCCCCCTGAACGGGAAAACGCGCCCAAGTCCAATAATTGAAATCTTGCTCTAGCGCGCGCGTCCCAAAGTTTGCATCAAAATAACCATGCCCTGACCATGTCCAACCCGGCATATCAAGATCAACATCTATATCGGCCGACGGGGCAAAAGGTCGCCAGATGTGGGTTCCTTGGGCCGTCAACGGCAATTCAACCTGCGTTATCCCTTTGGGTCGCAGTGTTACTGTACCCCTGATCCGCGAAATCAATGGTAAGCTGCTAATTTCGTCAATTTTGATCCTTAGACATTTCTCGGTGTCATCCCACGTAACCGACGAAGGGCCGATTGTCAGACTATGCTGTGTTTGACCCAGGGCCGCACGGCCCCGATCTGTCATTGTAAAACGACCCCCTGGGCCATATGTCGCAACGTTTAAACAGACATTATTTTGCGGTTCTTTACGACCGGACCATTTATACCAGGGCGAAAAAACAGAACCTATGAAAGCAATTATTGAAATTGCCCGCCCCGTCTGAGGATCAAATCCATCGATATACCACCAAGCATAGCCATTCGGCGGGACATCTATGTTAAAATTTGGCGCCTGGTCATCTCCTCGACCGCGAGCTGGCCGCAAAGCGCCGCCATCGGGACCCCAGCCCCAGGATGAATTCCCCCGCCCACCAAGAATAGATTCTTGATCTGGGTCACGCATTGCGGCCGCTTTAGCGTCGCCATCATCCCCTCTGGGCTCTGCCCGTAAAGTGACCCGTCCGACGCGGGAAACAGGCGGGCAAAGTCCTCTGGCATCGTCAGATGTTCGCGGCATAGCTCCCTTTGAAAGGTCAGGCCGAAACGCTGCAGGCGGTCGAAGGTGATTGCTTTGCATCTGTCAAAATCCTCTGGCTTTGGGGCCCTTTTCGAAAGAGGTGGCGCGTTAAGTATAATTTCCAATCGATCAACATCTGGGGTCGGTTTATTGATACCGCGATCCTGCGCACAGATATAAATGGTTGGATCTGTCGGCATTTCGCCCTTTTGAATTGCATCGAATTCTGAATTGGGCCTATCGGCAAAAAATACATTGTGATGCGCTAAATTCGCAGCATCAATACGCGCATCAAATCCCCAAACATATGCAGAAAGACTGCGTTTTTCAGAATTGGTGTTTTGGGCAATATGGCGGACATCGTTGCCCAATTTCCCCATTGGCATTGCCCGCGGATCACCATTGAATATAACGGCGTCGGCGTATATCAAAGATCCGTTTTCCAAAACAACAGTGTCAATTTCATCGCGGGATCGCCGCAATTCGACAACCGCTTTGTTGTATGTAAACTCTGCCCCGCGTGCGATGCACAACTTTTCAATAGCGCGTGCAAGCTGGTTCATGCCGCCTTTGATTGTCCAAACACCTTTTGCTTCGGCTTGCCAGATCAAGGATAAGAGCGCGGGCGTCGTTTGCGGCGCACCACCGATATAGCTTGCGTAGCGGCCAAAAAGTTGTTGCAAACGTGGGTCTTTGAAGTACGAACTAAGGCTGGATTCAAGCGTTGAAAACGGACGCATTTTGGGAATAAGCTGGGGCTTCTTAAAAACAGCTGACATCATCTGTCGCAAATTGGGCCGTGCGTTTTGCATAACAGGCAGATCGAAACATTCAAAAAGCGCGCGGGTGTCATGGTAAAATTTTTCAAATTCCTTGCCAATCGCAACGCCAAAGACATTTTGAATTTCAGCATGTGACGCTTCAAAATTTTCATGCAAATCCAACATGGTACCGTCTGGCCACCAATGACGCGCCAGTATCGGTTCGCGTGCCAATTTAACATGATCATTGATATCTTCACCCACAGACCGAAACAATCGTTCAAAAACCGGCAACAACGTCAAAACTGTTGGGCCAATATCAATCGGCCCCGTTGATCCAGGGTGTGTTCTCATTTTGCCACCAGGGCCAGAGGCAGCATCTATAACATGGACGTCGTGCCCTGCATGCGCGAGCTTGAGCGCGCTTGACAAGCCACCGATACCGGCCCCGATGACGATAATCTTACGGCGCACTTTTTTGTCCTGTTCTTGTCCCACCATGATTGAAGTGTTGACTCAATGCAGGAATATGTCCAGTATTATTTACACATATGTTAACTTTACCTGTCACCTTGGGGGTGTCGCATGTTAAATGATCGAATTGAAAAGGCCATCCAGAAACATATCTGCAGTGGCGCGGTCACGCAGCCTGCGCCAACCAAACTCAGGGCCGCAATTGACTATACGGTCTTTCCGGGCGGCGCACGCATACGGCCTCTTATCTTGACCTCCGTTGCTTTGGCATGTGGGGATGATATGCCCAGCGTTACAGATGCCGCGGCAAGCGCCTTGGAATTTATTCACTGCGCAAGCTTGGTACATGATGATTTACCATGTTTCGACAATTCGGCACTGCGTCGCGGAAAACCAACGGTGCATCGCGCCTTTGGGGAAACCACCGCTGTGCTTGCAGGCGATAGCCTGATCGTCAACGCCTTTGCAGCTCTGGCCACGCAAGGTGCGGTATCACCTGAACGTGTGCCAGAATTAATTGCGCACCTTGCACGCTACACGGGTTTTCCAAACGGTATTTGTGCTGGTCAAGCGTGGGAGGACGAAGCGGTCGTGGATCTAGGGGCATACCATTTGTCCAAAACCGGCGCCCTATTTATTGCGGCGACGCAAATGGGGGCTATCGCGGCTGGACACGATCCCGAACCCTGGCAAGAACTTGGCGCACGTATTGGCCAAGCATTTCAAATCGCAGACGATTTATTAGATGTGCTGTCCGATGCAAGCGTTACCGGAAAACCAATGGGCCAAGATCTAAAAAATAATCGCCCAAGCGCCGTAACCGAATTCGGGGTAGATGGCGCAAAGAAACAGCTGCGCGACGTCTTGGGGGGTGCAATTGCATCTATTCCCTCTTGCCCAGGCGAAGCGCAGCTGGCCAAGATGGTTCAAATGCAATCCACCCGCATGATGGCCGCGCATCAAACCCATCCACACGCCTAAGCGATGGCCGAACATTCCGCATACCGCCCAAGGTCGCGCAGCCTTTCGCATTGGTGGGCGACCAAAATCAACGCATTCTATCGCAATTTA
Source organism: Paracoccaceae bacterium (assembly GCA_009920815.1). Taxonomy (GTDB): domain Bacteria; phylum Pseudomonadota; class Alphaproteobacteria; order Rhodobacterales; family Rhodobacteraceae; genus CAJXSD01. The sequence continues at coordinate 12,178 of RFZH01000001.1, read as the reverse complement.
TCTGTCCAAGATTTGGCGTCCCGCCTGCCTTTTTTATCACGGATTTCACGCAAAGAGGGCGAAGCAATTTTTCAATTAATGACAGGGTTTGTTGATACGCAAATCCTGTTGACTTTCGTTCGAACGAACGCGCTGGAATACCTTTATGAACGGCCGCGGACCGTCGATGAATTAGCGCGATTGCTTGGATTTGAAAAAGACACAACAGAATTATTGTGTCGGGCAGGGGTTGCATTACACCTCATAAAACTGCGCAGGGATCGAATATATTTGGCACGCCGTGGCGCGTTGATCTTGGGGTTGCCGGGCATCCCAGAATTGATTGATCATCATTCTATTTTATACGAAGATCTTATTGATCCAAAAGCTTTTTTTAACGGAAAATCACCCCGTAAACTGGCAGAGTTTTGGCCCTATGTTTTTGGCGCGACAGACACCGTCAATGATAGCGATCTTGCACGATATTCCGATCTTATGACCAAATCCCAATTTATGGTCGCGCGCGATACATTGCGTGCGATTAGCGTGCCGAATGCCGCACGATGGCTGGATGTCGGCGGCGGCAGCGGCGCGTTCATGGATCAGGTTGTGCATAAATTTTCCAAAGTGCAAACAGCTGTATTTGATCTAGCAGGCACGCAGTCCACCCGGCCAACAAAACATCAATTCATTGCAGGGTCATTTTTTGATGACGACCTGCCGCAGGGCTTTGACATCATTTCGCTCATTCGGGTTTTGTATGATCATAGCGACGAAACAGTGAAACAGTTGTTAACCAAAGTTTACACCGCACTGCCAAAAAACGGTCGCCTTATCGTGTCAGAGCCAATGTTGGGCGACCGAAACCCAAATAGATTTGGCGACACCTATTTTGCAATCTACACCATGGCAATGAACACCGGGAAAACCAGATCACCCAGTGAAATATGCGATATTTTGAAACAAGTTGGATTTTCGCAAATCAAAATTAATGCGTCCCCTCGGCCCTTTGTAACGACTGTTATTGAGGCATTTAAAAAATAATGTCAAAAAAAATTGACAGTTTGAAATGTCAGGTTAAACTAACAGTAAAGCCGCGACTCTGTAACGCGGCATTCACATGGGAGCAATCATGCATACCTCCGCGGTTATATTAGAGGGACCAAGGCAGCTGACTCTGCGTGAAATCGGCCTGAAAGATCCGACAGAAGGTGACGTCGTCGTATGTGTTCACCATTCTGGAATCTCAACCGGTACCGAAAAGCTGTTATGGTCAGGATCAATGCCCCCGTTTCCCGGATTGGGCTATCCACTCGTGCCCGGCTATGAAGCCGTCGGCGAAATCGTAGATGCCCCAAAGGGATCAGGCCACAAGATCGGTGATTTTGTTTTTGTACCGGGTTCAAATTCTTTTGTGGATGCAAAAGGCTTGTTTGGTGGTTCGGCAGGCACCTTGGTAACCCAAGCAAGTCGTGTATCAAAAATAGACCCCAATTTAGCAGACCGCGGCACATTGTTTGCTTTGGCTGCAACCGCGCGACACGCATTGGCGGGGATGGATGCGCGATTGCCAGAATTAATCATCGGACATGGTATCCTTGGGCGCCTGTTAGCACGCTTAACAATCGCGGCAGGTGGCCCTCCCCCCACCGTTTGGGAAATTAACCCGACCCGCATGGCAGGCGCACAAGGATATCAGGTGATCCACCCTGACCAAGATGAACGCAAAAACTATACATCCATCTATGACGCCTCGGGAAACACCGACGTGATGGATCAATGGATCCAATGCTGCGGACAGGGTGCAGAGATTGTGTTGGCAGGGTTTTATGCGGATCGCATCAACTTTGCCTTTCCCTTTGCGTTTATGCGCGAAATCAAACTCCGCGTCGCGGCCGAATGGAAACAAACCGATATGGCGGCAATCACCGCCTTGGTTCACGAAGGGCACTTATCATTGGATGACTTAATAACCCACCGTGCGCCGGCACACACAGCCGCCCAAGCGTATATCGACGCGTTTGAAAACCCAGAATGCTGCAAAATGGTTCTTGATTGGAGGACGCTACAATGAAAGACGACGTTCCTAATCTAAAAGATTATACACAACGCCTGCGGGACGAAGCCAATATGGATCTGGCCGATATCCAAGCGCTTGAACAAAACGATAGTCCAACACGAAAAACCCAGATTATTGCCATCTATGGCAAGGGCGGTATCGGTAAATCATTTACCTTGGCAAACCTGTCTCACATGATGGCAGAAATGGGCAAACGCGTTCTTTTGATCGGCTGTGATCCCAAATCTGATACCACATCGTTACTATTTGGTGGAAAAGCCTGTCCAACGATCATCGAAACCTCGACGCGCAAAAAATTGGCCGGCGAAGAGGTGCAGATTGGTGATGTCTGTTTCAAACGTGGCGGTGTTTTCGCCATGGAACTGGGCGGGCCAGAGGTCGGTCGTGGCTGTGGTGGGCGCGGCATCATTCACGGATTTGAATTGCTGGAAAAACTTGGGTTCCATGATTGGGACTTTGATTATGTTCTGTTGGATTTTCTGGGTGACGTTGTCTGTGGTGGCTTTGGCCTGCCCATTGCCCGCGACATGGCACAAAAAGTGATCTTGGTGGGATCAAACGATTTACAATCGCTTTACGTGGCAAACAACGTTTGTTCAGCGGTCGAATATTTCCGCAAGCTGGGCGGAAACGTTGGTGTTGCGGGACTTGTGATCAACAAAGATGACGGCACGGGCGAAGCCGCGGCATTTGCCAAGGCTGCGAACATTCCGGTTCTTGCGGCGATCCCCCAAGATGACGATCTGCGCAAAAAATCCGCAAACTATCAGATTGTCGGCACATCACAAAGCCAATGGGGCGCCTTGTTTGAACAATTGGCAATCGCCGTGGCCGATGCCCCGCCGATACGCCCGGCACCGTTGGACCAAGACGGGTTATTGGCCCTGTTTGATAGCAAGGACACCGGTGGGGACTTTGTCCTCGTACCCGCGACCGATGCGGATATGCGCGGCAAAAACATCGCCACAAAAGCATCCCTAGAAGTCATTTATGACGAGGTATAGATGAGCAACGAAATCACATATGACACCACCGCACAGGTCGATGTGATGACGGGTCATCCTGACGATGCACCAACGGCGGGCGTTGCGCCTGCGACGGATGGCGTTGCATGCCAATCTGAAACACTGAAACATGCGGGCATGGCATCCGACGAAAATGCCGCGATCTTGGAAAAATATGCCCAAGATTACCCTGTTGGACCCCATGACAAACCACAATCCATGTGCCCTGCATTTGGATCATTGCGCGTTGGGTTACGGATGCGCCGTGTTGCGACCGTGTTGTCGGGATCGGCCTGTTGTGTCTATGGCCTAAGCTTTATCAGCCACTTTTACGGGGCGCGACGGTCTGTGGGCTATGTGCCTTTTGACTCAGAATCCTTGGTCACCGGTAAGCTGTTCGAAGACATTCGCGATGCCGTTCATGACCTTGCCGACCCTGAACATTATGACGCGATCGTGGTGACAAACCTATGCGTCCCAACCGCCAGCGGCGTTCCGCTGCGGTTGTTGCCAAACGAAATTAACGGCGTGCGCATCATTGGGATTGATGTCCCTGGCTTTGGTGTTCCAACCCATGCCGAAGCCAAAGATATTTTGGCCGGTGCGATGTTGAATTTCGCCCGCCAAGAGGCCGAGGCAGGCCCTGTCCAGGCCCCTGTCGGCGGCAAGAATGACCGCCCTACGGTCGCACTTTTGGGGGAAATGTTCCCCGCTGATCCTATGGTGATTGGCGGGATGTTGGCCCCGATGGGATTGGCCGCAGGACCGGTTTTGCCCGCACGGGAATGGCGCGAAATGTATGCGGCCCTTGATTGTGGCGCGGTGGCTGCCATTCATCCATTCTACACCGCGACATTGCGTGAATTTAACGCGGCCGGACGCCCCGCTATTGGCAGCGCGCCTGTTGGTTATGATGGCACGGCCAAATGGCTGAAAAATATCGGCGAGGCGTTCAACGTGTCTGCGGAACAAATCTCTGCGGCGCAAAACGCGTTTTTACCAGCAATCAAAGGCGCCTTGGCCACAAATCAGATCAACGGGCGCATCACTGTGTCAGGATACGAAGGCAGCGAATTATTGGTCGCGCGCCTATTGATCGAAAGCGGGGCAGAAGTGCCTTATGTTGGAACCGCTTGCCCCAAAACACCAATGTCAAAAGACGACCTTGAATGGCTAAATGCCAAGGGGACTGTGGTGAAATTCCGTGCCTCGCTTGAGGATGACCTTGCCGCTGTTGATGCGTTCAAACCTGATCTGGCGATTGGCACGACGCCATTGGTCCAAGCGGTCAAACAAAAGGGCGGTGCAGCCCTTTATTTCACGAACCTAGTTTCAGCACGACCTTTGATGGGCCCTGCAGGGGCGGGCAGCTTGGCACAGGTTATCAACACTGCCATTCAAAACACCGACCGCATGTCAAAAATGCAGTCATTCTTTACGGATGTCGGCACCCACGACACGGCGGGAATTTGGGAAGGTACCCCAAATCTACGCCCTGATTTCCGTGCACAAAATCAAAAGAAAATTGAAAAAGCGGCCCGCGTCGCCAAAGCACAGGAGATGATCTGATGTTTGTTCTAGATCATGATCGGGCGGGCGGATACTGGGGTGCCGTTTATGCGTTTTGCGCGGTTAAGGGATTACAGGTCGTCATTGATGGCCCCGTCGGATGTGAAAACCTGCCCGTGACGTCCGTGTTGCATTACACCGATGCACTGCCCCCGCATGAATTGCCAATTGTGGTCACGGGTCTTGGCGAAGAAGAGCTTGGCCGAGATGGGACCGAGGGCGCGATGAAACGTGCTTGGGATACCCTAGACCCGGCATTGCCCTCGGTCGTTGTTACAGGGTCCATCGCTGAGATGATCGGCGGCGGCGTCACGCCGCAAGGCACAACAATTCAACGGTTTCTGCCCCGCACCATCGACGAAGATCAGTGGCAATCGGCAGATCGGGCGATGACGTGGATCTTTTCTGAATTTGGTATGACCAAAGGCCGTATGCCGCCCGAAAAGAAACGCGAAGAGGGTGCCAAACCACGCGTTAACATCCTGGGCCCGATGTATGGCACCTTTAACATGCCGAGTGATCTGGCCGAAATTAGACGGCTTGTCGAAGGGATCGGCGCAGAGGTGAATATGGTCATGCCTTTGGGCGCGCATATCGCTGAAATGCGTAATCTGGTGAACGCGGATGTGAATATCTGTATGTACCGCGAATTTGGCCGCGGCCTATCCGAGGTCCTTGGCAAACCTTACCTACAAGCGCCGATCGGCATGGACAGCACGACCAAGTTTTTGCGCAGTCTTGGCGAATTGCTGGGCCTTGATCCAGAACCGTTCATCGAAAAAGAAAAACATTCGACGCTAAAGCCTGTTTGGGATTTGTGGCGGTCCGTGACGCAAGATTTCTTTGGCACAGCAGATTTTGCGATTGTGGCGAATGATACCTACGCGCGTGGTATCCGAAATTATCTTGAAAACGATCTTGGATTTCCATGTGCCTTTGCGGTTAGCCGCGTCGCAGGTTCAAAGACCAATAATCAAGAAGTGCGTAGCATGATTGCGACACACAGACCCTTGGTCGTGTTTGGATCGGTCAATGAAAAAATGTATTTGGCTGAATTGAAATCAACGCATGGGCCGCAGCCATCCTTTATTCCTGCGTCGTTCCCTGGTGCCGTCATTCGGCGCGCTACGGGCACGCCGATGATGGGATACGCGGGCGCAACCTATATTCTGCAAGAATTGTGCAATGGTTTATTTGACTCGCTGTTCCACATTCTACCGCTGGCCAGCGACATGGACGCGGCGCCTGCAACACCTGCAGTTCTGAAACGGGACCTAGAATGGGATCCAGAGGCACAAAAGGAATTTGATCGCATTATCGCGTCACATCCAATTTTAACACGCATATCAGCCGCAAAACGTCTGCGTGACGCCGCCGAAGCCGAAACACTTCGCGCAGGGCATGACAGCGTGGCGATGGCAACTTTGACTGCTGTTCATTCAAACAGCGGCGCAACACCTTAGGGAGGATAGATGAATGACTGACGTAACACATTCACATCAAAAACTCAAAAGACAGTCCAGCAGATCGATCGAATATATCGTGTTTTTCACGCTAATTTTCATCTGTGCGATCCCCTTTGCGGCGGTGCAGTGGGTCATCGATCTGTATCGGACAAAAAGTTTGCTAATCAATGGTCCTTTGGCGCGCGCATGGCTTGAAGCGCATCGGATCACGCCCGTAATTTTCTCGGCTTAATCGCCGAGAATCAAGGACTGCTCTGCCATAGGCAGAACAGGCTCCTCAGAGGTGGATTTCTGGGGAACCCGGCCGCAGGGGCACTGCGGCGCCACGAAACATTCCGGAGGAAATTTCATGGCTGGAAAAAGCGATCTGTCTTTCACAGGTCTAACTGACGAACAAGCGCAAGAACTGCATTCAGTTTACATGAGCGGGCTATGGTTATTCGTAACCATCGCTGTCGTTGCTCATTTGGCTGTCTTCATCTGGCGTCCATGGTTCTGAGGAGGATTAGAAAATGGCAAAATTTTATAAAATCTGGCTCGTTTTCGATCCACGTCGTGTGTTTGTCGCACAAGGCGTTTTTCTCTTCTTGCTAGCAGCAATGATTCATCTCGTTCTGCTGAGCACTGAACATTACAACTGGTTCGAATTGGCAGCTCAAAAGGCTGGCGGGTAATCTGCGTACCCACTCGGATGAGTGACACAAATTCTGCGGGCGGCGATTTCATTTTCGCCCGCAGAACCCAAGAACAAAACGGCCTTGCAAACAAAGTATCGGCTGAATTCAACGGAGACAAACGATGGCATTGCTGAGTTTCGAAAGAAAATATCGTGTCCGAGGTGGCACACTCATAGGCGGTGATTTGTTCGACTTTTGGGTAGGGCCTTTTTACGTCGGATTTTTTGGCGTAACGACAGCGTTCTTTGCACTTTTGGGAACAATCCTAATTTTTTGGGGTGCGAGCCAACAAGGGACATTTAATCCCTGGTTGATCAACATCGCCCCACCTGACATTAGTTATGGATTGGCTCTTGCGCCCTTGTTAGAGGGCGGTTTGTGGCAAATCATAACGATTTGTGCAACAGGTGCATTTATCAGCTGGGCATTAAGAGAAGTCGAAATTTGCCGCAAATTAGGCATGGGATATCACGTTCCATTTGCCTTTAGTTTTGCAATTTTGGCATATATGACCTTGGTCATTTTTCGCCCACTTTTGATGGGCGCATGGGGGCACGGGTTTCCATATGGAATCTTTAGCCACCTAGATTGGGTTAGCAACACTGGCTACGCCTATCTGCACTTTCATTATAACCCTGCGCATATGCTGGCGGTTACATTGTTCTTTACAACCACACTTGCTTTGGCGCTGCATGGTGCCCTGATCTTAAGTGCGGCCAATCCAGAAGACGGCGAAGACGCCCTGGGACCAGATCACGAAGACACGTTTTTCCGTGATTACATTGGCTACTCTATCGGGACGCTTGGCATCCATAGATTGGGGTTTTTATTGGCAATCAACGCTGTATTCTTTTCAGCGGTGTGCATCATCATCTCTGGGCCGGTCTGGACCAAGGGATGGCCTGAATGGTGGAATTGGTGGTTAGAGCTGCCGATTTGGCCAAGCCAAATGGGGATGTGATCATGATTGAATATCAAAACATATTTACCCAAGTTCAGGTCCGTGGACCTGCCGAAATGGGAATTGATAACGAAAACAATATGTCCGCTGAACGCATCGGAACGCCGTGGTTTTCCACCTTGGCGGGATGGGTTGGCAACGCACAGCTTGGCCCTGTTTATTTAGGCTGGACCGGGATGATCGCGCTGGCAACCGGGCTTTTGTGGTTCAATATTGTTGGCCTGAATATGCTGGCACAAGTTGGATGGTCTATCCCTGAATTCTTGCGTCAATTCTTTTGGCTTGCCTTAGAACCGCCAGGTCCTGAATGGGGCTTGCGGATGCCGCCCCTGAACGAAGGCGGTTGGTACATCATCAGTTCAATCTTTTTGCTGGTGTCCGTATCGACATGGTGGCTACGCAGTTACCTGTTGGCCCAACAACACAAGATGGGCAAACATGTGGCATGGGCTTTTGCCGCGGCAATCTGGTTGTTCCTAGTTCTGGGCCTTTTCCGCCCAATTCTGATGGGCAGCTGGTCCGAAGCAGTACCATATGGGATTTTCCCACATCTGGATTGGACAACAGCCTTTTCCATTCGCTATGGCAACTTGTACTATAACCCGTTCCACGCACTTTCGATTGTGTTCCTGTATGGCTCGGTCCTGTTGTTTGCGATGCATGGTGCAACCATCCTAGCCGTGGCGCGCTTTGGTGGGGATCGTGAGTTAGAGCAAATCTACGATCGCGGAACTGCGTCTGAGCGCGCCGCACTATTTTGGCGCTGGACCATGGGCTTTAACGCCACAATGGAAGGCATTCACCGCTGGGCTTGGTGGTTTGCCGTTCTTTGCCCCATCACGGGTGGGATCGGTATCTTACTGACGGGAACTGTTGTCGACAACTGGTTCATCTGGGCCCAAGAACACAGCTTTGCACCCATGTATGATGGGTCATACGGGTACGAAAACTATGGCTCGTATGAAGCGTTCGTAGGTCAGGAGAAGTAAGATGTTACCCAACTGGTTTAATGTATGGAACAAAGAAAATCCTACAAATGTCTATGGGCCTGCCATCTTGGTGGGCATCCTAGGCGGGGCAATCTTTGTTGCCATAATGATTGTTGTGTGGGGGCAACCCGCAGCAACAAGCAGCTTGCAAACAGGTCCACGCGGCATCGGCATGTCAATGACTGAATTTAATTCAGACCTTGACACACCTGATCCCGATATCGCGTTGATTTCCGAAAATGAACCCTACATTCCTGATGGATCCGAAGCCTTGGCCAAAGACATTTATTCAAATGTTCAGGTTTTGGGTGATGTGACCGAGGACAATTTTAACCGCCTGATGGGGGCCATGACCGAATGGGTCGCCCCTGATCAAGGTTGTGCATATTGTCACGGCGACGGGGACATCGAGACATATGGCGAAGATACACTTTATACCAAAGTGGTCGCACGTCGCATGATTGAAATGACCCAAAACATCAACGAAGGCTGGGACGGGCATGTCAATGCGAACAAGCAGGTTGGCGTGACCTGCATGACCTGTCATCGTGGTCAGAATGTTCCATCGGAAATTTGGTTCAAAATTGATCCCGTAAACGAAGCAACGGCCGGCTGGCCAGCGGTTCAAAACCGCGCGACGCCACTGAGCCAATACACGTCTTTGCCATCAAACGCATTAGAAGCCTATCTTTTGAATTATGAGCGCATTGGCGTGCATGATTTGGAATCTCGGGTGAAAAATGCACCAGGTGATCCGTTGATCCAACAGACTGAACGCACCTATTCCTTGATGAATTACTTTTCTAATTCATTGGGGCGCAACTGTGTGCTGTGTCACAACACACGCGCGTTCTATGATCCTGAACAGGTCACACCACAATGGTCAACAGCATCGCAAGGTATCGCAATGGTTCAAGAAATCAACAATGATTACTTGGTGCCATTGGGGGATGTCTTGCCTGATACTCGGATGGGCCCAGTGCACGGAGATGCACCAAAAGCGGCATGTAAAACATGTCACAAGGGGTATCAGCAACCATTGCAAGGCACCAACGTGATCAAGGACTGGCCTGAACTGGCGACAACAGGTGCGCCGGTATACAAATAAAACGGATGCATGCGGTTCAAAATAATATCGCGTGCATTCAATCTTGGCGCCTCGGCGGCAGCTTAAAATTTTCCCTTCCTGTTGGCTACGGGAGCTGGCGTCGCGATTGCAATTTTTTGCAAAGCGACGCCTTTTTTATGAAAGGCACTGTCCATGTTAGATCACCAAAATCTTTTGTCCCGCGTGAACAGCCCCGCCGATTTAAAGCGGATGACCGATTCAGAACTAGATGCTTTAGCAAAAGAACTGCGCAATGACGTCATCGAAATCGTATCCCAAACCGGAGGACATTTGGGATCATCTTTGGGTGTTGTTGAGCTGACCGTTGCCTTGCATGCGGTCTTTAACACGCCATTTGACAAATTGGTTTGGGATGTTGGGCACCAATGTTATCCACATAAGATCCTGACAGGTCGGCGTAGCAAAATGAAAACCTTGCGCCAAACGGGCGGCCTAAGTGGTTTTACCAAACGCAGCGAAAGCGTATATGATCCGTTTGGCGCTGCACATAGTTCAACCTCCATCTCAGCCGCGCTTGGCTTTACAATGGCACGCGAACTGGGCCAACCGACAGGCGATGCCATTGCGGTGATTGGGGACGGGTCGATTTCGGCCGGAATGGCATACGAAGCTTTGAACAACGCAGGTCATGAAAACAAACGATTGTTCGTTATTTTAAACGACAATGAAATGTCTATTGCACCACCCGTTGGCGCAATGTCATCCTATCTATCAGGACAGCACGGCCCTGATATTTTTAAAAACTTGAAATTATTTGGCGACACGATCGAAGATCATTTACCCTTTAGCCTGCGCGATGGCGTCCGACGCGCGCGGCGACTGGTAACCGGAACCGAAGGTCAAGCAACCTTGTTCGAGGAACTAGGTTTTGACTATTTAGGGCCTGTTGATGGGCATGATATGGGACAGCTCTTAACCGTTCTAAGATCCGCAAAAACCCGTGCATCGGGGCCGACGCTGATCCATGTCTGTACCAAAAAAGGCCATGGCTATGCCCCGGCCGAAAACGCCGCAGACAAATATCATGGCGTCTCCAAATTTGATGTTTCAACCGGTATTCAACGTAAATCACCCGCCAATGCACCATCCTATACCAGCGTCTTTGGAAAATCGCTGCTGGCCGAAGCGCAACACGACAGCCGAGTTGTGGCAATAACAGCGGCCATGCCATCAGGTACGGGCGTTGACATAATGGCAAAGGAATATCCAAAGCGGGTGTTTGACGTCGGCATCGCCGAACAGCACGCGGTCACATTTGCCGCGGGTCTTGCGGCCAGCGGTATAAAGCCTTTCTGTGCTATTTATTCAACATTCCTCCAACGTGCATATGATCAAATCGTTCACGATGTTGCCTTGCAAAATTTGCCAGTGCGCTTTGCCATTGATAGGGCGGGGCTGGTTGGTGCCGACGGTCCAACCCATGGCGGTGTTTTTGATATTTCTTATCTTGCAAATTTGCCGAACATGACGGTCATGGCAGCCAGCGACGAAGCCGAATTGATGCATATGGTTCGTACAGCAGCAGAGTTTGACGACGGTCCAATTTCATTTCGCTATCCGCGCGGATCAGGAACCGGTGTAGCGCTGCCCGAACGCGGTGAGATACTTGAAATTGGGAAAGGGCGGATCGTTCAAGAGGGCACAGATATCGCAATCTTATCCTTTGGTGCCCATCTTGACGTAGTGAAAGAAACCGCACTGCTTTTAGAAGAGCAAGGTATCAGCGTAACGGTTGCCGATGCGCGTTTTGCCAAACCGTTGGACACCGATCTGGTGACGCAATTGGCAACGCACCACAAAGCTTTGATCACTGTTGAACAAGGCGCAATGGGTGGCTTTGGCAGTATTGTTTTGAACCATTTGGTCAAAGAGGCCTTGCTTACTTCGGGATTAGCTGTCGATACGATGGTCATTCCGGACCGCTTTATCGATCAGGGTGATCCCAATAGCATGTATATCGACGCACAGCTTAGCAGCTCCCACATACTAGAGAAGTGCGGGAATCTTTTAAAACGTGTGCATAAAACAATCGCTCCGCAAAAATATATTCGGTTTTGACAGATTATTTTGCATTCATAGCCACAAAAGACGATGTCTATGATCAATATGCTTATGTTTGATGCAAAATTAATGCAGCTGGATGATCAAAAACCGCTTTCATGATAAATTATAACATAATAAATCTTTAATGCGTGCCCCTATTTTAACAAAAAGAGAATTCCAAATAATTGAATACCTTGCAGCGGGTATCACATGCGATGAAATTGCGCGGGACATCAAGGTTTCGCCAGAAACTGTAAAGTTACATACCAAAAATATTTTAA